>CAYHCR010000584.1:0-3451 GCA_964354895.1 uncultured Myxococcales bacterium
CGGCCGAGCGCGACGCGGCGCGCGAAGCGTCGGTGGAGGCGCAGGCCCAGCTCGCGGCGGCGACGGCGGCGAGCGCGGCGGTGGGGGCGGAGCTCCTGCAGGCGCGCGCGGCGACCGTCGACGCGCAGCGGGGCGTCGCAGAGGCGCTCGCGCGCATCGAAGGAGAGCGCGAGGAGCTCCGGGCCGAGCTCGACGCGCTCCGGCGCACCAAGGACGATCTCGCGACGGCGGCGGAGCGGCTCCGGAGCGAGCGGGATGAGGCGCGCGCGGAGTCGACGCAGGCGCGAACGGGCGCCGACGGCGAGACGCAGCGGCTCGCGGCGGAGCGGGACGAGGCGCGGACGAAGGGGGCCGCGGCAGAGGAGCGGCTCGAGGCGATCGCGGACGAGCTCGAGGTCGCGCGCCGCGGGCTCGTGGAGAACGAGGAGAAGCTCGCGGCTGCAGAGCTGATGGTCGAGCGGCTCTCGCCGCTGGAGCGGGAGCTCGAGGCCTCGCGCGCGAGCGCGGCGGGCCGGGACCTGCTGGTCGCAGCGGCGGCGAACGAGAAGGCGCGGCTGCAGGGGCTCGTGGAGGAGCTGCAGCGACGCGCCGAGGCGGAGCAGGCGAGTGCGGCCGGGGCGCGGGCGGAGCTCGAGGCGCTGCGGCCCCAGCTCGACGGCCTGCGGGGCGGCGAAGGCGCGGCGCGGATCGAGTCGGAGCAGCTCGCGGCGTCTCTGCGCGAAAAGGCGGCGGCGCTGGAGCTCGCGCGGCAGGAGTCGGCGCGGCTCGCGGCGTCGTTGCGGGACCAGCACGCGGCTCACGAGCGCCTCAAGGCGGAGTGGACGCAGCTGCAGCAGACGGCCGACGAGGAGGAGCAGGATCGCGGGCGCGTCGACGAGGCGCACCTCGCGGAGGTGGCGGCGATCCGTGATGCGCTCGAGGGCGTGCGGGCGGAGCGTCAGAACGTCGAAGAGCGGCTCGGCGCGGAGCTCGCGGAGGCGCAGGCGGCGGTCGCGGCCGAGCGCGCGGTGCGCGCGGACGCGGAGGGGAGGCTCGCGGAGCTGGCGCAGCTGCAGGAGGTGGCGAGGGAGGCGAGCGCGCGGGCCGACGCGCTGGAGGCAGAGAAGGTCGCGCTGGAGTCGGGGCTCGCACAGGCGCAGGCGGCGGAGGCCGAGCAGCGCCAGCTCGCAGCGGGGAGCGACGCGGAGCGGGCGAAGGCGCAGCAGGCGGCGCTCGACGCGCGGCGGAGGGCAGAGGACGCGGTCGACGGGCTCGAGATGATGCGATCGGTGGCCGGCTCCGACTCGCAGCGGCTTGGCCTCGCGTTGACGGAGGCCCGCGAGGAGGCTGCGCGCAACGCGGGGCGGGCGGCGGACACCGACGCGGAGCTGGCGCGGATGCGGGCGCAGCTCGCAGCGATCGCGGCGAGCCTCGACGATCAGGCGGCGGAGCTCGGCACGACGACTCGCGCGCGGGAGGCCCTGCAGGCGCAGCTCGCGGCGCAGGACGAGGCTCGGGCGATCGAGGAGGCGCAGCGGAGCGCGGCGGAGCAGGCGCTCGCGGTGTTGCAGGAGCGGCTTGATCAGGCGGAGGGGCAGCGGGCCGGCCTCGACGTCGAGCTCGACGCCATGCGGCAGGAGAAGGACCACGTCGCGCGCGAGCGGGACCTGGAGCGAGCGGGGAAGGAGGCCGCGGCGGACGCGGTCGAGGCGCTCCGGCGCGAGCAGGAGGCCGCAGCGCTGGCGCTCGACGCGCGGCAGCGGGACGAGTCTGCCGCGGCGAGCGAGCGGGAGGCGCTGCGGGCGGCAGCCGAAGCGGCAGCGTCGGAGCGGGACGCGCTGCGAGCAGCGGCTGAGGCGGCAGCGGCGGAGCGGGACTCCCTGCAGGCGGTGGTGATGGTCGAGCGCGACGCGCTTCACGCGGCCGCGCTGGAGCGGGCCGCGCTCTCCGCTGCGGCGAACGTCGAGCGGGACGGGCTGCTGGCGCAGGCAGCGGCGCTCGAAAGTGAGCGGGACCGACTGCTCGCTTCGACCTCGGAGGCGGCCGGCGAGCGAGAGGGCCTGCGGTCCGAGAGCGCGTCGTTGCTCGAGGAGCGGGACGGCCTCCGTGGGGAGGCTGCTGCGCTCGGGGCGGAGCGGGACGCGCTCGCGCAGGCGTCGGCGCGAGCTGCGGCAGAGCGGGAGAGCCTGGTCGCGCAGGCCGCTGCGACCGCGGCCGAGATCGAGGCGCTGCGGCAGGAGCGGGATGGGCTCTCGATCGAGGCGGATCTGCTCCGGCAGGAGAAGGAGAGCGTCGCGGCGCGCGCAGACGAGGCCGAGGCCCGGCTCGCGGGTCTGGCGCAGGAGCTCGACGCGTCGCGGGCCTCGCCGGCCGCCGCCGCGAGTCCAGCGCCGGCTGCAATGGAGGCGCTGCAGCTGGCGCTCGAACAGGAGCGGGAGCGGGCCACCGCCGGCCAGACGTTCGCGCGCGCTGCGGCGGAGCGAGCGCAGCAGCTCGCGCAGGAGCTCGCGAGCCTGAAGGCCGGTCACGCCCCGGGCGCGGCAGAGGCCGAGATCGAAGCGCTGCGGGCCGAGGTCGCGCAGCTCCGCGTGGCCGCCGTGCCGGGCGGCTCCGCGCCGATCGAGGGCGACGGCGCGTGGAGAGAGAAGGCGGAGAAGCTGGAGGGCGAGCTCGATGGCGCGCTGCTGCGCGCGAACATCTACGAGTCGGCCGCCTCGGACGCCCGCGGCAAGCTCAAGCAGAAGGAGGCGGAGTGGTACGACGCGCAGCAGAAGCTCGCGATCGCCCGCTCCGAGCTCGATGCCTTCCGCGCCGGCGGCGGCGTGCCCGATCCGGGGGTCGCGGACGAGCTGCACGAGCTGCGGCGCAAGGTCGCCGATCAGGCGGGGTCGCTGGAGCGGCTCCGCGGCAAGGGGCTCGGCGACACGGCGGAGGAGCGCGCCGGCCGGCTCGCGGCCGAGGAGAAGCTCAAGGACCTCGAGGCGAGCGCCGCCGTCTTCGCCCGGACCGCGGACGAGGAGCGGCTGCGGCTCGAGGCGCTGTTGCGCGCGTCCGACGCGCGCTCGGGGCCCGCCGCTGACGTGGCAGGCCTCCAGCAGCGGATCGCGGAGCTGCAGGCGGAGTTGGCGTGGGCACAGAGCACGCCGCGGCCGGTCGTCTCGCCGGACGCGTTGCAGGCTGAGAACGAGCGACTCGGCGGCGAGATCGCGGCGCTGCGGCAGCGCTTGGGCGCGCTCGAGGCGTCTGCGCCGAGCGGCGATCGGCTCACCGCGATCGAGAAGGAGCTCTCCGGCGCCCGCACCGAGCGCGATGACCTTCGGACGAAATTCATCGACCGGGAGCGTCGGCTCGAGCTCGCCGGGCGCGAGATCGCGGACAAGGCGGAGCGGATCAACCGACTCACGGCCGAGTTGAACGAGGCGAGGGACAAGGGGCGGGGGTTCTTCGGGCGCTAGAGCTTGATCTCCTGGCG
>CAYHCR010000585.1:0-3451 GCA_964354895.1 uncultured Myxococcales bacterium
GTCGCTCCAGGTACATGGGCCCTGCCCCCAATCCGCCGTTGGTCCCGGTCCCCGCTGCGCCGGACGTCCGCGCCGCCCGCCCCGACATCTTCTCGTCTTTGCGGGCGGTTGCGGGGTCGTGTCCCCGGATGTCAGAGCGCTCGGGCGCCATGTGGGTGGTTGCCCCACCCGGACCTACCAACGGGCCCGGGCAGCCCCGGCACCGCCCGGGCGGTGCCGTGCCGAACGGAGCGCCCATCTCCTGCAGCAGCGACGACGTGTGCCAGCTGGTCGTCGGACTCGGACCGTCGGCCTGTCCCCCTCGCGCTCGAGCGCAGGAGGAGGTCGCCAGCCTGCGCCGCACCCCGTAGCGGGCGCGACCGCCCGCCGAGCCGCGTCGATCGCCGGCCGTGGGGCGGACAGGTCTCGAGGGCCAGCCGCTCGCCGCGCCGCGGACGGCGACCTGTCGCTCGCGAGGAAGCAGTCATTGTGGTGGCCGACCCGCGCGAGCTCGGTCCCGGTGAACGCCTCTGCCTCCGTGAGCTGCGCGCCGAAGATCGAGGCCTTCCTCATCGGCGTGCGCAGCTGCGTGAAGCGGGAGACGGGGAGCGCCGCGAGGATCGCGCGGACGATCTCGCCGCCGTCCGTGGGGTTGTCGAGGCCGTTCGTCGAGGTGTGCCACTCGCCCCACGCACCGACGAAGCCCGCCTGCAGCACGAGCAGCACGTCCTCGTGCCGCGCGAAGAGCGGGGCGAGCTGGCCGAGGTGCTCGAGGATCCGCGCCTTCGAGGCGTCGGGCGCCGAGTTCGGCCAGGGCCCGTCGTTGTAGGCGAAGCGCAGCACGACCTTCAGCCCCGCCGCGCGCGCGCGGTCGAAGCCCGCGTCGAGCCCGGCGAGGAACGCCGCGGGGAGCGGGCCGTCCCGAAAGGCGTCGAGCCGCGCGTTCTGGAAGACCAGGGTCATGCCCGAGGCCCGGACCGCCACGAGGTCGCCGGTCTGCAGATCTTCCCATGCGAAGAGACCGCGCTCGGGGTTCGCCAGATCGCGGCCGTCGTCCGGTCCCCAGGTGACCCGGACGAGCGGCGACTCCGGCTCGCCGCCGATCCCGCCTGCGCCGCCGACTCCGCCGCTGCCCCCGGCGCCGCCGACCCCGCCGACCCCGCCGCTGCCCCCGGCACCTCCGCCGCCGCCGCCGCTCCCGTCGCGAGCCGGTGCCTCGGCGCAGGCCGCGAGCAGTCCAACAGCGAGGAGCCCCGCAGCGGGCCAGCTCGAGCGCGTCGATCCCATCGGAGGTCCCCTTCGCGGCGGCGAGCTGCAGCGCTCCGCATCTTGTCCCCGACGGAGCGCCGCCGTCGCGGGGAACGCCCACCACGGGCGCCGTCCGCGGAGCGACGCCCGCACGAGGAGACGCCCCGCTTCGGCCCGATGACGCGCTCGGGGCGGCGCTACCATCGCCGACGCTCGTCGCCCCGGGGGTCCGAGATGCGCCGCATCGTCGAGGCCGCCCGCGCCGTAAACTGCGAGTGCGTGGCACCGTGACGCAGCGCCTGCGACCCCTCGCTCCCTCGGCGATGCCTCCGATCCGGGAGCTCCCGATGGCGAGGGCGCGCCTGAAGGTCGAGCCACTCGAGCCGTCCCTTCGGCGGCTCGGCGAGGGCCTCTGATGAATGTCACCTGGACCCGCTACGCGCCGATGGCGACGCCCCGCGCCTTCCCGGTGCTGACCTCCCTCGCCGACGGAGGCTGCCTCGTCACGAGCGGCGCCTTCGCAGCAGAGACCACGCACCCCGAGGACCGGCGCTGGAGACCGGCCGGCACGCTCGACTACGGCCTCGTCCGGGCGCGCACCGAGCGCGCCGCGCTGATCGAGGCGATGGTCGCGGCGCCGTTCACGTACGAGCTCTCCGGCCTCACCGCGACGCGACTGCTGGACTGCACGGTGCTCGTCGTCGGTGGATCGAGCTCGTGGCGCAGGCCCGCGCCGCCGCCGTCGCTCGCGGACAGGCTGCGGGCGCTGCTCTCGAAGAGGCCGGCCGCCTGGCAGCCGCCCGAGCCGATGCAGGAGTGCAGGCGCTGGGACCCCGCGCAGCGCGCGTTCCTCCCCACGGGCCCGCTCGGGCTGGCTCGCGAGCTGCACCGCGCCGTCCGGCTCGCGGACGGGCGCGTGCTCGTCACCGGTGGGTGCCTCCGTCACGTGGACGGGAACGCCCGCCGGATCGCGACGCCGAGCTGCGAGCTCTACGACCCCGCCACCGGGCGCTTCACGCCGGCGGCCCCGCTGGCGGAGGCGCGGAGCTTCCACACCCTGACGCTGCTCTGCGACGGCCGCGTGCTCGCGACCGGCGGACACGCCGCGCGCCCGCTGTCGAGCTGCGAACTCTACGATCCTGCGTCGAACCGCTGGAGCCACGCGCCGTCCCTCCCGACCGCGCGCCACGCGCACGCCGCGAGCCTGCTCCCCGACGGTCGGGTCGTCGTCTCCGGCGGCTACCTGCACCGCGGGACCTCCGCGAGGATCGAGGCGTGGAGCCCGATCGACGGGAGCTGGAGCCCGCTGGCCCGCTCCGAGGTCGCGCGGGGCGGCCACCTGCAGGCGCCGATGGGCGACGGCCGACTCCTGCTGGCGGGCGGGAGCTGCGAGACCCCGGACGACGACGACACGGTCTCGCGGCTCACCGCGAGCGCAGAGCTGCTCGACTGCTCGACGGGCCGCCTCACGCCGGTCGATCCGCTGCCGGAGGCGATCGAGGGGATCGCGTGGGCGCCGCTCGGGAGCGGCGAGGGGCTGGTCACGGGCTTCACGCGCGACGAGCCGGCGAGGTTTCCGGTCTTCCGCTGGGGTCCGGCCACGCCGGCGTGACGTCAACGCCGGATGTAGTCTTTCCCGCTCCCCCACCCCGCCGGGATCTCCTCCTCCTCCGGCTCGGGCGCCGGCGTCGGCAGTGTCAGCTCTGCAGCCGCTCCGCCGGCCGTCGCCTCGACCGCGGGCGCCGTCCGTCCGTCGGAGGCCTCGGCGCGGATCGACCAGCGGCCCTGCGCCGCCTCGGGCCAGCGGAAGCTCCCGTCCTCCTCCGTCCGGCCCGGCCGGGTGTGGGTCGGGGCGTCGAGCTGCGTCGCCACGAGCCGCGCGTGGGGCTCCGGGCTCCCGTCGGCGCGGCGGACGCGCCCGATGAGCGGGAGACACGCAGGCACCACGAGCGTCACGCGCGGCCCCGGCGCCTCGAGCGCGACGCCCGCCTCGTCGATCACACAGACCACCACGCTCGCCCGCCACGCGCCCGGCGCGAGCCGTGGGAAGCGCGCCACGCCGGCCTCGGTCCCGCGGATCGCGAGCTCCCCGGCCGCGTTCTTCAGCCGGACCTCCGTGCGATCCTTCACCGGCGTACCGTCCGGCTGCTTCACCTCGACCTCGGCCGTCACGCCGCGACGCACGACGAGCGTCGCCGTCGCGGCGATCCCGCTCTCGACCGCC
>CAYHCR010000586.1:0-1430 GCA_964354895.1 uncultured Myxococcales bacterium
CCCCCGGCGCCCGAGCCGCTCGCGCTCACGCCCGGCCCGCTCGCGGTGACGCCGGGGCCGCTCGCGCCGATCCCGCTCACGGCCGCGCCGATCGCGCTGGAGCCGGCACCGCTTCCGCTGACGCCCCTCCCGATCCCGCTGACCGCCGCGCCGATCCCGCTGACCGCCGCGCCGGCCGGCATGCGCCCGTGCCCCGCGTGCAGCACGCCCAACCCCGTCGCCTTCCAGTTCTGCGGCGCCTGCGGCAACCGCCTCGCCGTCGAGGAGGCCGCGGCGGCCCGCGGCAGCACGATGTTCATGCACGTCGCGCCTCAGGTGGAGCAGCCCAAGGCGCGGCTGGTCACGATCCGCCCCGACGGCGGCGAAGGCATGACGTTCACGCTCTCCGCGAGCGAGACGTTCGCCGGCCGCACGCAGGGCGTCGTCCTCTTCACCGAGGATCCGTTCGTCAGCCCGAAGCATTGCCGCTTCTACTTCCTCGACGGCCGCCTCCACGTCGAGGATCTCGGCTCGCTCAACGGCGTCTTCCGGAAGGTCCGCGGGGACGTCGAGCTGATGCCCGGCGATCACATCCGTCTCGGCCGCCAGCTGCTGCGCATCGAGCCGATGGCGCCGCCGGTTCAGGCGGGCGGCGACGGCACTCGCATGTGGGGCTCGCCGGATCCCGGGTACCGCGCGCGGCTGCTGCAGCTCCTCGAGGGCGGCGGCATCGGTGAGGTCTTCCCGCTCAAGGCCGGCGACAACCTCATCGGCCGCGAGCAGGGCGACCTCACCTTTCCGACCGACGGCTTCGTCTCGGGCCGCCACGGCGCCGTGTCGATCGAGGGCGATCACATCAAGGTCCGCGACCTCGGCTCCTCGAACGGCACCTTCCTCCGGCTGCTGCGCGCGACCGTCGTCGAGGCCGGCGACTTCCTGCTCATCGGCAACCAGCTGCTGCGGGTCGACTTCAAGTAACCGTCGTCACGCGCCGTAGCGGAAGCCGTGGGCGATGGGGAACCTCCAGCCCTCGCCGAAGGCCCGCGCCGTCACGCGGAGGACCGGCGCCGCCTGGCGCCGCTTGAATTCGCTCCGCAGCACGAGCGTGAGCACGCGGCGAACCTCGGCCTCATCGCCGAGCTCCGCGGCGATCTCCGCGGCCGGCGTCCGCCGCACGATGTGGTGCTCGAGGATCCGGTCGAGCCGCTCGTACGGCGGCAGCGAGTCCTGATCGAGCTGGTTCTCGCGCAGCTCCGCCGATGGCGGCCGCTCGATCGTCCGCCACGGCACGACCTCGCGCTCGCGGTTGAGCCAGCGGGCGAGCGCGAAGACGACCTGCTTGGGCAGATCGCCGATCACGCCGAGCCCGCCGCACATGTCGCCGTAGAGCGTGCAGTAGCCGACGCCGAGCTCGCTCTCGAGTGTCACCACCCCGTTGTGAGCCTCGACGA
>CAYHCR010000586.1:1440-3449 GCA_964354895.1 uncultured Myxococcales bacterium
TTCGCTTTTGTTGCCGGTGGTGAGCAGCAGTGCGCCTGTCTTGTTGGAGAAGGCCATCAGCAGCGCGCCACGGACCCGGGCCTGCAGGTTCTCCTCCGTCACGTCGCGTGGTCGCCCCTCGAAGATCGGCGCGAGGGCAGCCTCGTAGCCCGCGACGATGGGCTCGATCTCCAGCCGCCGCAGCGGCATGCCGAGCGTGGTCGCCAGCGCCGCCGCGTCGTCGTTCGAGATCCCCGCCGTGAAGCGCGACGGCATCGCGAAGCCCGTGACGTTCGCCGGGCCGAGCGCCGCCGCGGCGAGGCAGGCCGTCACGGCCGAGTCGATCCCGCCCGAGAGCCCGAGCACCGCCGTCCGGAAGCCGGTCTTGCGCGCGTAGTCGCGGACGCCGAGCACGAGCGCGTCGTGCAGCTCTGCGCAACCCTCGGGCCCGATCGAACCCTCGAGCGCGGGCAGCGGCGCGTCGGGGCGCGCGCGGGCGCCCGGAGAAGGTCTGCGGGTCGGCTCGACGTCGACCACGAGCAGATCCTCCTGGAAGCGGGCGGCCCTCGCGAGGACGCGGCCGTCCCCACCGACGACCATGGAGCCGCCGTCGAACACGAGCGCGTCGTTCCCGCCGACGAGGTTCGCGTAGACGATCGGCACGCCGTGGCGGGCGGCGATCGACGAGAGCATCCGCTCACGCAGCGCGGGCTTGCCGACGGCGTAGGGCGAGGCGGAGACGTTGATCACGAGCTGGGCGCCGCGCGCGACGGCCTCTTCGACGGGATCGCGGTCGTAGCGCCGCCGCCGCCAGAAGAGCTTGTCGTTCCAGATGTCCTCGCAGATCGTGATCGCGAGGCGGACGCCGAGGTGGTCGACGACCGTCACTTCCTCGCCGGGATCGAAGTAGCGCCCCTCGTCGAAGACGTCGTAGGTGGGCAGCAGCAGCTTGCGGGCCGTCGCGATCCGCCGCCCCTCGTGCAGCAGCGACGCGGCGTTGTAGAGCCCCGCGCCGGGACCGTCGTGCGGCTGCGCCCAGCCGGCGATGACCGACATGCCGCGGCTCCACTCGTGCGGCCCCTCGAGCTCCTCGAGCGCGGCGACGTTCTTGCCCACGAACTCCGGCAGCTCCAGAAAATCGCGCGCCGGATAGCCCGGCAGGATCTGCTCAGGCAGCACGAAGAGCTCGGCGCCCTGGTCCCTCGCGCGGCGCCCCATCGCGCGGACCGCCTCGACGTTGCGCTCGAACGCGCCGACGACGGCGTCGAGCTGTCCGATCGCGATCTTCACGGCGTCACCTCCCCTGTCACCCACGCGAGGTACGCGGCGTGTCCCGCCTCGATCGGCAACGCGAGCACCTCGGGCACCTCGTAGCCGTGCAGCTCGATCACCCTCGCGCGCAGCCGCTCGAAGGCCGCGCGCGTGCTCTTGAGCACGAGCAGCGCCTCGGGCTCGTCGTGGATCGCGCCTTGCCACCGGTAGATCGAGCGCAACCCCGGCACGACGTTGCCGCACGCCGCGAGGCGCTCCTCGACGAGGCGGCGCGCGAGCGCGGCGGCCCGCTCGACGTCCGGGCAGGTGCACAGCACCAGGATCACGTCCGTCATCTGCGCGGCCCTCCAGGCGTTCTTGGAAGCTCGGCCCCGCCTGCGGGGACCGATCTTCAGAGGATGAAGCGGGAGAGGTCTTCGGAGGCGAACAGGCCGTCGAGCTTCTGCTTCACGTACGCGGCGTCGACGCGGATCGCGTGGCCGGGCGGCAGCTCGGAGGCCTCGAAGCTCACCTCGTCGAGCACGCGCTCGAGCACGGTGTGCAGCCGCCGGGCGCCGATGTTCTCGGAGCGCTCGTTCGCCAATTGCGCGATCCGTGCGAGCTCCTCCACCGCGTCGTCCGTGAACGTGAGCTCGACGCCCTCGGTCAGGAGCAGCGCCTCGCACTGCCGGAGCAGCGACGACCGGGGTTCCTTCAGGATCCGCACGAAGTCGTCGCGGCGCAGCGACTCGAGCTCGACGCGGATCGGGAAGCGTCCC
>CAYHCR010000587.1:0-3439 GCA_964354895.1 uncultured Myxococcales bacterium
CCGCCTGGCGCGAGGCGCGCTTCGGGCAGGTCTCCGTGCCGATCACGCTCAGAAAGGGAGACAACCCGCTGCTCGTGAAGCTCGCCTCGGGCACCGAGGGCCAGCTGCTGCTCGCCCTGCGCGTGAGCGAGCCGGACGGAGATCCGGTGCGTGGCCTGACGATGCGCGCGCCGACGACGGGCACCTTTGCGCCCGTGCAGCCTTCGCCCGCGCGGCCGCCGCCGCCGGTCCGGCCGCTGCTCGCGGAGCTCGAGCGGCTCGCCGCGGGGCCGGCTGCCACGCCGCGCGCGAAGCTCGATCTCGCGCGCCTCCTCGCGGGGCGTCGCCCCTTCGACGCGGCCGAGCATCGACACGCGCGCGCCGCCGCAGACGCCGCCGCAGCGGCGCCCGGAGACGTCGACGCACAACTGCTCGCCGCCGCCACGGAGACGGAGGACGGCAACCGTGCGCGCGCCTTCCTCGAGGCCGCGGTCGCGGCGGAGCGGCCCGGCGAGGCGCGGGCGCACGCGGCGCTCGCCCGCCACCTCGACGCGCACGGGAGGCCCCGGCCCGCGCTCGCGCTGCTGGAGGCGCGCCTCGCCGACACGCCGCGCGACTGGCCCGCGCAGCTCGAGCACGCGCGCCTGCTGGACGCGGTCGGGCTCGGAGGCCAGGCCCGCCGCGAGCTGGAGAGGCTGGTGCAGCGCTTCCCCAACGAGCCGCTCCTGCGGCGCGAGCTCGCCTCGTGGCTGCGACGGGATGGACACGGGGACGGGGCGATCGCGCAGTTGCGCGTCGCGGTCGCGCTCTGGCCCGCCGACGAGGAGGCGCACACGGCGCTCGCCTCGCTGCTCGCCGATCGCGGCGCGATCGCCGACGCCGCGGACGTGCTCGCGGAGCTGCAGCGGGCGCAGCCCGAGGACACCCGGCTGCTGCTGAGACGCGCAGAGCTGCTCGCGTCGAACGGTCGCCTCGAAGAGGCGCGCGCGCTGCTCGACATGGCGCGCGAGATCGCGCCGCAGGACGGGGAGCTCCAGGAGCGCGTCGGCCGGCTCTGGCTCGCGGCGGGCGACCGCGACGCCGCGCGGACGGCGCTGCGCGCCTCGCTCGCGGTGCGGCCCCAGGACGCGCGCACGCGGGAGCTGTTGCGCGCGCTCGAGCCGGGCGCGGCGAGCTTCGCGCGGCCGCTGCTGGCGGACCTCGAGGCCGAGGTCGCCGCGGCGGGGGAGGCGGGCGCCGGCGAGGACGCGATCTCGCTCGTCGAGCTGACCGCGATCCGCGTGCTGCCGAGCGGCCAGACCTCGCGCACCACGCAGATGATCCGCCGCGTGCTCACGCAGCGCGGCGTCGAGGCGGCGCGCTTCTCGATCCGCTACGCGCCCGAGCGCGAGGAGGTCGTGATCGAGCGCGCGCGCGTGCGCAAGGCGGACGGCACGATCGTCGAGACGCACCGCGAGGACGACGACTCGCTCCACGAGCCCTGGGTCGGCCTCTGGTACGACGCCCGCGCCCGCACGCTCTCGTTTCCGGGCCTCTCGCCCGGGGACGTCCTCGAGCTCGTCTATCGCGTCGACGACGTCGCGCGGGACAATCTGCTCTCCGACTACTTCGGCGACCTCGCGCTCGTCGAGGATCTCGTCGCGAAGCGCCGCTGGGAGTACGTCGTCGAGATGCCCAAGGGGCGCCCGCTCTACGCGGCCGCGCTGCAGGGCGTCACGCACGAGACGACGACGCGCGAAGGCGGCGCCGTCCTGCATCGCTTTACGGCGAAGGACGTGCCGCGGGTGCGCCCCGAGCCCGGTATGCCCGGCTGGTCCGAGGTCGCGCGCGCGCTCCACGTATCGACCTACCGGGACTGGGACTCCGTCGCGCGCTTCTGGTGGGGGCTCGTGCAGGAGGCCGTCGCGCCCACGCCCGCGATCCGCGAGCTCGCGAAGCAGTTGGTCGCGGGGATCCCGGAGAAGGACGTCGCCGCCCGCGTCCGGGCCGTCTACGGCTACGTCGTGCGCAACACGCGCTACGTCGGGCTCGAGTTCGGCATCCACTCGTTCAAGCCCTACAAGGTCGATCAGATCCTCCGCAGGCGCTTCGGCGACTGCAAGGACAAGGCGTCGCTGATGTATTCGCTGCTGACGGCCGTCGGCGTCGAGAGCCACCTCGTGCTGCTGCGCATGCGGGATCTGGGGCGCGTCGGCGAGGAGCCCGCGAGCCTCGCGATCTTCAACCACGCGATCCTGTACGTCCCCTCGCTCGACCTCTATCTGGACGGCACCGCGGAGTGGAGCGGCTCGACCGAGCTGCCCGAGGCCGATCACGGCGCCGAGGTCCTGGTGGTCCGCCCCGGGCGCACCTCGCAGCTCGCGGTGACGCTGGAGGCGAAGGCGGCGCGCTCCGTGACCGACTCCCGCTACGAGGTCGCGCTCGCGGCCGACGGCTCCGCAAAGCTGGTCGGGACGAGCCGGCTCTCGGGGCTCGGCGCGCCCGGGTACCGCCGCGCCTACGCGAGCAAGGAGGGCCGCGCGCAGCTCTTCGAGCAGGCGTGGGGCCGCACCTTCGGCGGCGTCTCCGTCCGGCGGCTCGACGTCTCCGATCCGTCGAAGATCGAGGAGGATGTGCAGCTCGGCTGGGAGATGGACGTGCCGCGCTTCTCCGGCGTCGGCGCGGGCGGCGCGCTCCAGCTCAATCCGTTCGGCGCCACCTCGAGCTACGTCGAGAGCTACGCGCCGCTCTCGGCGCGCGAACACCCGCTCGTCGTGCCATACCCGTGGACGAACCGCTTCCGCTACGTGATCTCGCCGCCGCCGGGCTTCCTCGCCGACGCGCTGCCCGCGCCCGTCGTCGAGACGCAGCCGTGGGGCTCGGTCGCGGTCTCCTGGCGCGCGGAGGGCAGCACGCTGATCGTCGAGGGAGAGCTCGCCCTCACCGCGCCGCGGATCGCGGTGAAGGACTACGCCGCGTTCCGGGCGTTCCTGGGGCGCGTCGACGCGGCGATGGCGCGCAAGGTGCCGTTGCGCCCGGCGGCCGCGGCCCGGTGAAGGTCGCGCCTCTACCGAAGTCTCACCCGCCCTTCGCGGCCTCCTCCTTCACGACGGCCTCGAGCCGCACGAGCCCCTTGTCGAAGTCCTTGCCGAGCATCGCGTCCATGTTCGCGAAGAGCGCGAACGCCTTGCCCGCGAAGTCGTTCTCCCCCTCCATCGCCCACGTCAGCTTCGTCCCTGCCCCGTCCTTCACGAGCGTGAAGCTCGTGTCGGCCTTGGACGCGAACGGCTCGACGAACTCGAGCGCGAAGGCGACCTTCGAGGGCGCGGTCTCCGCCGTGACGGTCATCGAGCCCTGGCCGACCTGGTCGTTGCCGTGCCACTCGAACCGCTGGCCGACGCCGCGCGCAGGCCCCGTGTAGGTGAGCTTCTGGTTCGGGTCGAGGTCCTGCCACGGCGACCAGCGCGGCCAGACCTTGAAG
>CAYHCR010000588.1:0-3437 GCA_964354895.1 uncultured Myxococcales bacterium
AGCGCGGCCGAACGAAGGCTCCGCTCGACCCGCTCGTCGAGCGCCGCCTTCTCCTTGAGCCCGAGCAGGCGCGGGCCGAAGGCGATGTTGTCGTAGATGCTCTTGGGGAAAGGGTTGGGCCGCTGGAAGACCATGCCGACGCGGCGGCGCAGCTCCACGACGTCGAGCTCGGGCGCGTGCAGGTCTGCGCCGTCGAGCGTCGCGAGGCCCGTCACGCGCGCGCCCGGGATGAGGTCATTCATCCGGTTGAAGCAGCGCAGGTAGGTCGACTTGCCGCAGCCGGACGGGCCGATGAGCGCCGTGACCTGCCGCTCGGGGAGGTCGAGCGTGATCCCGTGCAGCGCGCGGTTCTTCCCGTAGAAGACCTCGAGGCCGCGCGAGCCGAGCTTGGTGCGGGAGGGTTCGAGGCTCTGCTTCATGCGCGGGCTCCGCGCAGCCGCGCGCGCAGGAGCGCCGCCGCGAGGTTGAGGCAGATCGTGACGGCGAGCAGCACGAGCACGGTGCCGTAGAGGATGGGCTTGGCGGCCTCGACGTCCGGCGACTGCGTCGCGAGCACGAAGACGTGGTAGCCGAGGCTCATGAACTGATCGGTCGGCGCGGTCGGAAGATGCGGCAGAAAGTACGCGGCGCCAGTGAAGAGGATCGGCGCCGTCTCGCCCGCGCCGCGCGCCACGGACAGGATCGCGCCCGTCAGGATCCCCGGCAGCGCCTGCGGCAGCACGACGCGGAAGGTCGACTCGAATTTGGTGGCGCCGAGCGCCAGCGCCGCCTCGCGGTGTTCCCGCGGCACGCCGCGCAGCGCCTCTTCGGTGGAGACGATCACGACCGGCAGGGTCAGCACCGCCAGCGTGAGCGCGGCCCAGAGGATCGCCGGCTGGCCCCAGTGCAGCGCGCCGCCGTAGAAGATCCGATCGAGGTTGCCGCCGACGAACTGCACGAAGAACCCCAGCCCGAACAGCCCGAAGACGATCGAGGGCACGCCCGCGAGGTTGTAGACCGCCGCGCGCGTCGCCTTCGCGAGCCAGCCCTCCTGCGCCGCGTACTCGTGCAGCCAGATCGCGGTGACGACGCCGACCGGGACCACCGCGGCGGTCATCGTGAAGACCAGCGCGACCGTGCCGAAGATCGCAGGAAAGATCCCGCCCTTCGTCATCCCCTCGCGCGGCACGTCCGAGAGGAACTCCCACGAGATCTGCGGCGCGCCGTGCACGATCACGTCGATCAGGATCACGGAGAGGGCGAGCAGGATCACGAGCCCCGCGGAGCCCGTGACGACCTGGAAGATCGCCGTGTTCCGCTTGTGCGCGCGGAGCTTCGTCACGACGCCGTCCCGCCGAGTCGCCGCCGCAGCCGCGCGACGTACCAGCCGCCGAGGCTGTTGAAGGCGAGCGTCACCAGGAACAGCAGTGCGCCAAGCCAGAAGAGGACCGACCAGTGCGCGCCGCCGACGACCACCTCGCCCATCTCGGCGGCGATCGTCGCAGGGATCGTGCGGACGGAGAAGCGCGGGTCGAGCGTGATCATCGCCGCGTTGCCCGACGCCATCAGCACGATCATGGTCTCGCCCATCGCGCGGCCGAAGCCGAGCACGATCGCGGCGAAGAGGCCGGGCGAAGCGGCAGGCAACACGACGCTCCAGGCGGTGCGGGCGCGCGAGGCGCCCAGCGCGAGCGCGGCCTCGCGGTAGCTCCGAGGGACGGCGAGCAGCGCGTCCTCGCTGACCGAGTAGACCACCGGCACGATCGCGAGGCCGAGCGCGAGGCCGGCGGTGACCGCGTTGAGGCGGTGCGGGAACCCGAAGAGATCCTGCACCAGCGTCGCGAGCACGACGAGCGCGAAGAACCCGAGCACGACGCTCGGGATGCCCGCGAGCAGCTCGACGATCGGCTTGACGATCTCGCGCACGCGGCGCGAGGCGAATTCGGTGGCGAAGAGCGCGGCGGCGATCGCGAGCGGGACCGCCGTGACCACCGCGACGAGCGTCACCTTGAGCGTGCCGAGCGCGAGCGGGAGGAGGCTGTACTTGGGGACGGTGGAGACCGGCTGCCAGGAAAACCGCAGCGCTTCCCCCACGTCCCAGCTCGGCGGGAAGAGCGTCCGGCCGAGCGTGACCTCCTGCTGGACCTCCGCTGACAGGAAGAGCGGCAACGCTTCCCGAAAGACGAAGAAGAAGATCAGCACGACCGCCGAGATCGCGGAGAAGGCCACCGCGCCGACCATCGCCTGCACGAGTCGATCGACCACGAGCCTGCGCCGCAGCGCCGCGCGGCCGTCGAGCGGCGCGAGGCGGGGCGGGGCGGACGAGCCCGTCGCGAGCTCGGTGGAGTCGGCCGACATCCCGATCAGCCGCCGACAGGCGCGGGCACGGCTGCGGGCACGGCTGCAGGCGCAGGCACGGCCGCAGGCGCAGGCACGGCCGCCGCGCCGGCCTTGGGCAGCGGGTAGTACCCGACCGCCGAGATCACCTGCTGGCCCTCGTCGGAGAGCGCGAAGTCGAGGTACTGCCGGCCGAGGCCCGTCGCGGGGCCCGCCGTGTAGAGGAAGAGCTTGCGGCTGATCGGGTAGGCGCCGCTGACGACGTTCTCCATCGACGGGTCGAGCGCGGGCGAGGCCTCGTCCCTGCGGATCTTCAGCGCCTTGATCCCCTTGTCGTAGGCGATGCCGCCGTAGCCGATCGCGTTGACGTCGCGCGACACGGCGTTCACGACCGCGGCCGTGCCCGGCAAGGTCTGCGTCTCCGGCGCGAAGTCCTTCTCCTGCAGCACGTGCTCCTTGAAGTAGGCGTAGGTGCCGGAGTTGTTCTCGCGGCCGTAGAGCACGATCGGCTGGTCAGGACCGCCGACCTCGCTCCAGCGCTTGACCTCTCCGCGGTAGATCCGGCGGACCTGCTCGATCGAGAGCTCCGCGATCGGGTTGGAGGAGTGCGCGAAGACGGCGAGCCCGTCGAGCGCGACCGCGTACTCGGTCGCCGCGGCGCCGCGCTTCTCCAGCACCTTCTTCTTCTCCTCCTCCTTCATCGGGCGCGAGGAGGCGGCGATCTCGGTCGTGCCGTTCGTCAGCGCGGCGATGCCGGTGCCCGAGCCGCCGCCGGTCACCTGCACCGAGGCGGCGGGGTTCTTCTGCATGAAGCGCTCGGCCCAGCGCTGCGACAGGATCACCATCGTGTCGGAGCCCTTGACGGTGAGCGCGGCCGCCTTCGCCGAAGGAGGAGCTGCGCCGCCGACCGCGGGCGGGGGCGCGCCACCGCCGCAGGCGGCGAGGGGGCAGAGCAGGGCGGCGAGCAGCACGGAACGGGCGTTCATGGTTTGGCCTCCGAGGCGCGAACCATCCGTCCCCTGCGTGACATCCGCGTGACGAGCGCGCGAAAGCGCGGCAATCACCCGCGCGCGAGCCGATCGAAGAGCAACCGCCGCAGCGCGAGCGGGGCGGCCTGCAGC
>CAYHCR010000589.1:0-3433 GCA_964354895.1 uncultured Myxococcales bacterium
TCCTGCTCGGCCGGAAGATCGAGCCAAAGACGGGCGAGCCGGATCTCGGCCGCGTGGGCGAGATCGTGCGGGTGGATCCCTCGCTCGTCCGCAGCCTGCTCGAGCAGGGCTTCATCCCGGTCGTCGCGCCGGTCGCGATCGACGCCGAGGGGCGCACGCTCAACGTCAACGCGGACACGGTCGCAGGGCGGCTCGCGGGCGCGCTCGCGGCGGAGAAGCTGGTGCTGCTCACGGACATCGAGGGCATCCTCGACGCTCAGAAGCGGCTCATCCCGGAGCTCGGTCGCCGCGCGGCGGAGCTGGCGATCGCCGCGGGCACGATCAAGGGCGGCATGATCCCCAAGGTGCAGAGCTGTCTGGACGCGCTGGGATCGGGCGTGCGAAACGTACACGTCGTGGACGGGCGGGTCGCGCACGTGCTGCTGCTGGAGATCTTCACGGACACGGGGCTCGGGACGGTGATCCGGGGCTGAGGGACGAGGCGGGGAGGACGGGATCATGGCGGGTCATGGGTATCGGGCGATCTGCGTCGTCGTGCTGCTCGCCGCGGCGGCCTGCGAGGGGCCGGTCGAAGACGGCGGCGGCTCGGGCGCGGGACCTGCGGACTGCCCGGGCGCCTGCGCGAAGCTGTCCGAGTGCATCGGCGAGCCTGCGGCGGGCTGCGTGACCGAGTGCGAGGCAGACGCGGCCGCGAACCCCGCGATGATGGCCGTCTGCACGTCGTGCTTCCTGGGCGCGAGCTGCGAACAGGTCTTCGACAACGCGTGCGCCGCTTCGTGCGAGGGGCCGGACACCACCTGCGAGCAGGATCCGGCTGCGTGCCCCGGCTGCCAGACGGACGAGGACTGCGACGCCGAGGCCGGCGAGGTGTGTGAGGTCGACCTCGGCGCATGTGTCATGGTCTGTGACACCGACACCGACTGCGGCGCCGGAGAGCGGTGCTGCCCGGGGAGCATCTGTCTGGATGCGTCGTTCTGCGGGGGCGGTGGTGGTGGCGGCGGCGATTGCCCCGAAGGAGAGGGGCCCGACGCAGCCGGTGAGTGTCGGCCCGTCTGCGGCTCCGTCGCTGATTGCTACTCGCTGCAGGCCTACTGCGCGAGCGACGGGCTCTGTTACGCCGTCGAGGCCTGCGCCCGCGGGAGCCTCGCGCTGCCCATGGACGCCTCGGGCCCGCTGCTCTTCGCGCCGACCCAGGCCGATCTCGAACCGGGTGTGGCGCTCTGCGCGAAGGATCCGGCGGCCTGTACCGCGAACGGGAATGTATGCGGATGGGACCTGTACTTCTTCGATCCGGACGGCGATCTGCCTCAGACGAAGGCGGCGCTCTATGGCAAGACGAGCTTCATCGCGGCCGACGGCAGCCGCTCGCCGGCCTTCAACGTCGACGCGCCCGACGTCGCGCGGGAGATCGTCACGGTGTATGGCTGCTTCGACGAGCTCGAGGCGTCGCCCGTGGCCGCCTTCCAGATCGACGACCTCGCCGGCAACCACTCGAACGTCGTATGCGTGGGCGGCTCTGCGCCCTGACGGAGGAACATGCTCCCCAAGGACCTCGTCACCCGCCTGCGTCGCCTCGAGATCACGACCCGACGGGCCGTGAGCGAGACGCTCTCCGGTCAGTACCACTCGGTCTTCCGCGGCCGCGGCATGGCCTTCAGCGAGGTGCGGCTCTACCAGCCCGGCGACGAGATCCGCACGATCGACTGGAACGTCTCCGCGCGCATGAACGAGCCGTACGTGAAGGTCTTCACGGAGGAGCGGGAGCTCACCGTGATGCTGCTCGTGGACGTCTCCCGCAGCCAGGACTTCGGCACGTCCGATCGCACGAAGGAGGAGGTCGCGGCCGAGATCACGGCGCTGATCGCGTTCTCCGCGATCGCGAACGGCGATCGTGTCGGCGCGATCCTCTTCACCGATCGCGTCGAGCGCTTCGTGCCGCCCAAGAAGGGTCGGCGGCACGTGATGGCGCTGCTGACCGAGATCCTGATGACGAAGCCCGTCGGTCACGGCACCGACGTCCCGCTCGCGCTGCGCACGCTCGCGAACGTGCAGCGGCGCAGGACCGTGGCGTTCGTGCTGTCGGACTTCCTGGGCGCCCTGCCGGGGCCCGCCGGGCTGCAGCCCCTCGAGTCGTCGCTGAAGGTCGCGCGCCGCCGTCACGACGTCGTGCCGGTCGCGATCACGGATCCGGTGGAGATCGAGCTGCCGCCGCTCGGCGTGACGTGGGTCGAGGACCCGGAGACGGGGCGCGTGGTGCGCGTCGATCTGCGCGACCCGGGGCTGCGGCGCCGCTACGCGCGGCTCGTGGCGCAGGGCGCGGAGGCCCGCCGCAAGCTCTTCCGGCGGCTCGATCTGGACTCGGTGGAGGTCGAGGCCGGCGGCGCGTACGTCAAGGCGGTCGCAGCCTTCTTCGCGGCGCGCGCGCGGCGCATGGCGGGCTGAGCGGCGCCGGAATGCGCATGCATGCCGGGTGTTTACGGCCCGGACCCTCGACCCTATGCTCCGGCGTCCCTTCACCCTTCGGAGCGCTCGTCACCGTGGTGGCCCGGCCCGCCTTCGCCGCGATCCTCTTGCTCGCCTCCCTGTCGACGCCCGCGCGCGCCGACGCGGAGGCCGAGGCGCGCCCGATCGCGTTCCAGGCCGTCGTCGATCCGCCCTCGGTCGCGCTCGGTGCGCCCTTCCTCGTGCAGCTCGAGGTGCGGCACGAGGCGGCCGAGCAGTACTCGTTGCCGGCAAAGCTTACGCTCGGCGACGCGGTCCTGCGCGGCACCCCGAAGACGGAGCGGAGCGAGACGGGCGGCACGGCGATCACGCGCTTCACGATCGAGGCGGTCGTCTACGAGGCGCTCGGCGACGTGGAGCTCCCCGCGATCCCGCTGACGGTCACGGGCGGCGCGGGCGCGCGGCTCACGGTGCCGGTGCCGCCCGTGCAGATCGAGGAGACGAGCAGCGACACGGAGCTCGATGACATCCGGCCGCTGACGCCGGTCCTCGAGCGGGACCCGACGAAGATCGCGCTCGTCGCGGCCGCGGTGCTCGCGGCGTTCGCGCTCGGGCTCGTCGCCGCGTGGCTCTGGAAGCAGCGCGGGCGGCTCCAGACCTCGGCGCCGGTCGTGCCCGCGGACGAGCGCGCGCTGGCGGCGCTCGGCGCGCTGCGGGAGGAGAAGCTCGTCGCCGCGGGCCTCGCGCGGGAGCATTACTTCCGGCTCTCCGAGATCCTCCGCTCGGCGATCACGGAGCTCACCCCGCTCGACGCCCGGGACATGACGACGAGCGAGCTGCGCGAGGCGCTCGGAAAGCGGCCGGTGGCGGGGATCGAGCGCGACCCGCTGCTGCTGTGGCTCGATCGCGGCGATCTGGTCCGCTTCGCCCGTGAGGAGATCGGCGGGGGGCAGGCCGACGCTGATCTGCTGTTCGCGGAACGGACGGTGAA
>CAYHCR010000590.1:0-3426 GCA_964354895.1 uncultured Myxococcales bacterium
CCGCCATCTCGCGCGCCGCCGCCCGCATCGCGTCCACGTCAAGGGGCGCGAAGACGAGCGTGTGGCCGCGGCGACGCACCGGCGATCGCGTCGGGCCGTTCCACAGCCGGTAGACATACGTCTTGCCGGAGGCCCAGCGGCGCGCGTCGAAGCCCTCGGCCGCCTCCTGCGCGTCCGCGATCGCCACGTCCTCCGGCAGGATCCCGGTGAGCCCCTGGCGGAAGGCGCGCAGGGGAAGTCGCGCAGGCGCTCGGAGGCTGACGACCTGCCCGGTCGCGTGTACGCCGGCGTCGGTCCGGCCCGCCGCGGTGACCTTCACGGGCTCGCCGCAGAGCTGTCCGAGCGCGCGCTCGAGGACGCCCTGCACCGTGCGGGTGCCGGGCTGCACCTGCCAGCCGGAGAACTCGGTGCCGTCGTACTCGACCGTCAGCCGCAGCGCGCGCACGGCTACCGGAAGCGCAGCCAGCTGGCGACCACCTCGCGCACGAGCACGCCGACCTGCAGGCCGTTTCGGTCGGCGACGTCGCGCAGGTGGTCGTACTCCTCTTCGCTCAGCCCGACCGTCAGCACCTTGTTCGCCCCGCCCTCGCGGCCGTTGCGACCGGGGTGCAGCGGGATCGGCTCGACGAGATCGTCGTCGCCGATCTCCATGACGTCCGAGCTGCCGGGCAGCGAGACGACGCCGCGCTGCGCCAGCCGCTTGCGCTCCTCGTCGAGCTCGTCGCTGAAGAGCTGCTTGAGGAAGTTCGAGAGGTGGATGTTCGACGGCGTGAATTCGTACTGGGAGAGGAACTGATCGAGGTCGTACTGCATGTCCCAGGCGGTCTGGTACCGCTGCTCCCGATCCTTGTCGAGCGCGCGCATCAGGATCTGCTCGACCGCCTCGGGGATGTCGGCCTTGAAGTAGCTGGGCGCGTAGATCTTGCCGTCCGTGATCGACTTGAGGATCGCGATCTCGCTCTCGCCGGTGAAGAGCTTGAAGCCGGTGATCCACTCGTAGAGCACGACGCCGAGCGAGAAGATGTCGCTGCGGCCGTCGAGCGGCATGCCCGTCGCCTGCTCCGGGCTCATGTAGCTGAGCTTGCCCTTGATCTCGCCGGCGCGCGTCTGCTCGATCTGGTTGGCGGCCTTCGCGATGCCGAAGTCGAGCACCTTCACCGTGCCGTCGAACGACACGAAGATGTTCTCGGGCGTGACGTCGCGGTGCACGATGTTCAGCGGCGTGCCGTAGATGTCCGTCTTCTGGTGCGCGAAGTAGAGGCCCTCGCAGACGCTCGAGGCGATCTTCAGCGCATAGACCATCGGGAACGGGATCCCGAGCGACTCGGCCTTCGGGATGATGCGCCGCATGTCTCGCCCGAAGATGTACTCCATGGCGATGAAGTACGTGTCGTTGATCTTACCGAGGTCGTAGATCTGGACGATGTTCGGGTGGTTGAGCTGCGCGGCGAGCTTCGCCTCGTTCAGGAACATCTGGACGAACGACTTGAGGCTCGAGAGGTGCGGCCGGATCCGCTTGATGACGATCGTCTTCTCGAAGCCCTCGAGGCCGGCCTGGCGCGCCAGAAAGATCTCGGCCATCCCGCCGACCGCGATGCGATCGATCAGGGCGTATTTGCCGAAGCGCTGGCCCTCTACGCGCTTTTCGTCGACCGGCATCGGGCTCCTCGGGGGCGCGGAACGCTAGCAGGAAATCGGTGGGTTCAGATCCAGACGCGGCGCGCGTGCGCCGCGGCCTCGGCCGCCGCGGCCTCCGGCTCGTCGCCGAGCACGGCGCCGTCGCGCACGACGAGCCGGCCGCCCACGATCGTGCAGGCGACCTTCGCGGCGGCGAGCGGCCCTGCGAACCAGCGCCCGAGCCCGGCCGCGGAGACGGGCGCGACCTCCCGGTGCTCGAGCAGCGCGAGATCGGCCGTCGCGCCGGGACGGATCGCGGCGGCAGGTCCGCCGAAGAGGCGTGCGGCGATCGACGCCTGGCCGTCGCCGAGCACGGCCGCGAGCGCGAAGCCGTCCGAGTCGGCGTCGCTGCCCGGCGACCGGAGCGCGGGGCCGACCAGCAACCCTTCCCCCCGCACGTCGGGCGCGAAGCCGTCGGTGCCGAGGCCGAGCGGCAGGCCCCGCTCGCGCAGCATCGCGGCGGGCGGGAGCGGGCGGCCGGAGGCGAGCCCTTCGCGCGGGCAGAGCACGACCATCGCGCCGCGGGCGGCCGCGAGCTCCGCCTGCGCGCGATCGAGGAACGTGGCGTGGGCGAGCAGCGTCGCGGGCCCGAGCAGCCCTTCTCGCGCCAGGCGTGGCATCGGCCGCAGCCCGGTGCGCGCGTGCGTCTCGGCGAGATCGGCCTCGTCCTCGGCGACCGGGATCGAGAGGGGGAGCCCCGCGTAGCGGCCCGCGTGGGCGAGCAGCGCGTCGGAGCAGCGCCCCGACCCCTGCAGCGCGAGCTGCCCGCGGCACCACGGATCCGCGGCGTGCGCGCGCGCGAACGCGGCGCTGGCGTCGATCAGCCGCCCGCCCTCCGCGCCGTCCTCGTCAGAGGCCGCGAGCCCGATCACGAGCCGGACCCCGATCGCCCTCGCCCAGATCGCCGCCCGCTCCAGCCCCTCTTCTCCTGCGCCCGCGGCCTCGACGTGCGCCACGAGCGTGGAGACGCCCGCGAGCGCCGCCTCCACGAGCGCGAGCCGGACGATCGCGGCGAGCGCCGGGTCATCCAGCCGCGGCGGCGCGCGCCGCTCACGCCCCGGGACGAGCAGGCGATGCGGGTGCACATGTGCGTCACAGGAGGCAGGGACGAGTACGCGGCCGCGGCCGTCGTACCGGAGCTCGCCGGGGCGAGGGGCCGGGCGCTCCGGCGACACCGCGACCACGGAGCCGCCGTCGATCGTGACGTGGGCCGGCGCGAGGCCGCCGGCGGGGCCCGGGACGAGGCAGTTCAGGAGCACGAGGCGCAAGGGCCAGAAGGCTACCGAAGCGGTCAGGCCCCGTCGAATCGCTGGCCGGGCGCGCCCCGGATTCGACCGCCTTTCAGGGGGGATGCGCCGCTGGGGGCCGGTGGTTACAAACGCCGGATGGGTCGAGCGCTGGATGACGAGAGCCCGCCGGGCCTGCTGTCGACCGCGCGCGCCGCGTTCGGGATCTCCGCGTTCCGACTCGGCCAGGAGCAGGTGATCCGCGCGGTCCTCGCGGGCCATGACGTGCTCGCCGTCATGCCGACCGGCGCCGGCAAGTCGCTCACCTACCAGCTCCCTGCGATCGTGCGTGGCGGCCTCACGGTGGTGGTCTCGCCGCTGATCGCGCTGATGCAGGATCAGTCCGAGAAGCTCGCGGCGCTCGGGATCCCGGCCGTGAGGCTCGACTCCACGGTGAGCGAGCCGCTGCGAGCAGACGCCACCCGAGCTGGGTGCCGACATTGCCGACCGCGGCATGATGCTT
>CAYHCR010000591.1:0-3424 GCA_964354895.1 uncultured Myxococcales bacterium
CTCGACGCGCCGGCGCACGTGAAGGCGGCGGGCATCCAGGCGATCGAGCAGGGCTTCACGAAGTACACGCCGACCGGCGGTATCCCGGAGCTCAAGCGCGCGATCGTCGCGAAGCACGCGCGCGAGAACGCGCTGATCTGCACGGAGGCCGAGGTCCTGGTCTCCGTCGGTGCGAAGCACTCGCTCTACAATTTGTTTCAAGCGCTGATCGATCCGGGCGACGAGGTGGTGATCTTCGCGCCGTACTGGGTCAGCTATCCGGACATGGTCACGCTCGCGGGCGGCACGCCGGTGATCGTGCCCACGCGCGCCGAGGACGGCTTCGCGCCGACGCCCGAGGCGCTGCGGGCGGCCCTCACGCCGCGGACGGCCGCGGTGATCTTCAACAGCCCGTCGAACCCGACCGGCGCCGTCTTCTCGCGCGCCACGCTCCGAGGGCTGGCGGACGTGCTGCTGCCGCACGACGCGCTCGTCGTCACCGACGACATCTACGAGCACCTCGTCTACGGTCCAGACAAGTTCTGCAATATCCTGGACGTCGAGCCGAGCCTGCGCGAGCGCTGTGTCGTCGTGAACGGCCTGAGCAAGAGCTTCTCGATGACCGGCTGGCGGATCGGCTGGGCCGTCGGACCCAGGGAGCTCATCGCCGCGATGCAGCGGATCCAGGACCAGTCGACCTCGAACCCGACCTCGATCTCGCAGAAGGCGGCGGTCGCTGCGCTGACGGGCGGCAACGCCTTCGTCGATGACATGCGCGCGAAGTACGACGAGCGGCGCAAGCTCGTCGAGCGGCGGCTCGCGGCGATCCCCGGCGTGAAGTGCCCGCCGATCGCGGGGGCCTTCTACGCGTTCCCGGACGTGACGGCGCTGCTCTCGAAGTCGCACGACGGCGTGCCGCTCGGCGGGTCGAGCCACAAGCTGGCGGAGCTGCTGCTCGAGACGTACGGCGTCGCGATGATCCCGGGCGCGCCGTTCGGGGCCGAGGGCTTCCTCCGGCTCTCCTTTGCGGCGTCGCTGCCGGAGCTGGAGAAGGGGCTCGACCGCTTCGAGGCCTGCGCGAGGGCGCTCACGTAGCCGCGCCGCAGGCCTGTCCGGCCCGCATTTAGAGGTTTCGCAGGGCCCCCCGACCAAGGCAGGATCCCGCCATGAGCGAGCATCGCCCCCGCGTGCTGGTCGTCGACGATGAGCCGGCCATCCGCGAGATGCTCCACGCGGCCCTCAAGCACGAATTCGACGTCCGGCTCGCCGAGACCGGCGCGGACGCGCTCGCTCGGCTCGCGGCCGAGCCGGCGGACGCGGTCCTCGCGGATCAGATGATGCCGGGGCTGACCGGGATCGAGCTGCTCGAGCGCGTCGCAGGCGCACACCCCGCGACGGCCCGCCTGCTCTTCACGGCCTCCGACCGCGTGGAGAACGTGCGCGACGCGGTGAACCGCGCCCACGTGCATCGCTTCCTGGACAAGCCGATCCGGCTCGGTGAGCTGCGCGAGGCGATCCGCGGCGCGCTGCGGGAGCAGGGCCTCGAGCTGGAGAACCGGCGCCTGCTCGCGGAGGTCCACCAGAAGAACGCGCTGCTCCAGCGCGCGCTCAGCGAGGTGCAGGACCACGAGCGGCGGATGCAGAAGGAGGTCGAGAGCCGGATCGCAGAGCTGCGCGCGGCGATGGCCGAGCTCGAGAAGCTCGCCCTGCGCGACGGGCTCACGGGGCTCTACAACCATCGCTTCTTCCAGGAGTCGGTCGCTGCAGAGCTTGCCAGAGGCGCGCGCTTCGGTCACCCAGTCGGGCTCGTCTTCCTCGACGTCGATCACTTCAAGAACTACAACGACGCGCTCGGCCACCCGGCGGGCGACGAGCTGCTGCGCCAGCTCGGCCGGATCCTGAGCGACACAGGAGAGATCCCGGAGCTCCATTTTCATGGCCGGTTGACCGACATCGCCGCGCGATACGGCGGCGAGGAGTTCGTGCTGCTGCTGCCGCAGACCGACAAGCGCGGCACGATCATCCGGGCGGAGCGGCTGCGCGAGGCCATCGAGGCCTTCCCCTTCGCGGGGCAGGAGATCCAGCCCGGCGGCACGCTGACCGTGAGCCTCGGCGTCGCGGTCTTCCCGGACGACGCCGTCGGCAAGCAGGGGCTGATCGAGGCCGCGGACAGGGCGCTCTATCGCGCGAAGCGAGGCGGCCGGAACCGCGTCCGCGTGGCCGGAGACGAGGGCGCGGCAGACCCGGTCGGGCCGACGCGCGGCTGATCGCGGGCCCCCGCTGGCGACCGTTCCGTGCGCACGCTGGAGGCATGGAGCCCATCTACCTCGACCACAACGCGACGACGCCGATCCTCCCCGAGGTCGTCGACGCGATGCTGCCCTTCCTGCGCGAACACTTCGGCAATCCTTCCTCGTCGCACGTCTATGGCGCGCGCGCGAAGGCGGCCGTCGAGGGGGCGCGCGGCCAGGTCGCCGCGCTCCTCGGCTGCGACCCGGACGAGCTGCTCTTCACCTCGGGAGGAACGGAGGCGAACAACCTCGCGATCCGTGGCTGCGTGGACTCGATCGACGGTCGGCGCCACGTGGTGACGAGCGTGATCGAGCACCCCGCGACCGCGAGCCCGTGCGACTGGCTCGAGCAGCACGGCCGGCGCGTGACGCGGCTGGGCGTCGACGCCGAGGGCAGGGTGCGGCTGGACGAGGCCCGCGCCGCGCTCGACTTCGGCACCGCGCTGCTGACGGTCCTGCACTCCCACAACGAGACGGGCGTCCTGCAGCCGATCGCCGAGCTCGCGGCGCTCGCGCGCGCGATCGGCGCCCGGGTTCACACCGACGCGGCGCAGTCGATCGGAAAGATCGCCGTCGACGTGCGGACGCTCGACGTCGATCTGCTGTCGCTCGCGGGCCACAAGCTCTACGGGCCCAAGGGTGTCGGCGCGCTCTACGTCCGTCGCGGGACGCCGCTCGCGCCGCTCGTGCTCGGCGCGGGGCACGAGCGCGGCCTGCGCCCCGGCACGGAGAACGTCGCGTCGATCGTCGGGCTCGGGGTCGCGTGCGTGGCGGCGGCGCGTGATCTCGACGCGGAGGCGGTCCGCGAGGCGTCGCTGCGCGAGGCGCTCTGGACGCGTCTTGCGGAAGGTGTGCCGGGGCTCGCGCGCAACGGCCACGAGTCGCTCTCGCTGCCGAACACGCTCAGCGTCCGGTTTCCGCGCGCCGCCGGCGCCGACGTACTCGCAGGCGCCCCGGAGGTCGCGGCGTCGACGGGCTCGGCCTGCCACGAGGGCCATGAGCGCGCGTCGAGCTCGATCCTGGCGATGGGCGTCGCGGCCGAGGAGGCGCTCGGCACCGTCCGGCTCGCGCTCGGGCGTGGCACGACGCAGCGCGAGGTCACGGTCGCGGCGGCGGCGCTGGTTCGTGCGTGGACGCAGGTGCGGCGCGGTGCG
>CAYHCR010000592.1:0-3422 GCA_964354895.1 uncultured Myxococcales bacterium
GATCTTGGGGACGAGCACCTCGCGCATCGCCTCCGGCACGAGGCAGCGCTCGATCGAGGCGCAGATCTGCCCGGAATTCGCGAAGGCGCCCCACACGATCCAGGCGGCGACCTCGTCGGGATCTGCGTCCGGCATCACGATCGCCGGGTTCTTCCCGCCGAGCTCCGCGACGAACGGGATGAGCCGCTCGCCGCACGCCGCCGCGACGCGCCGGCCGGTCGGCACCGAGCCGGTGAAGATCACCATGTCGGGCTTCGCGTCCAGCAGCGCAGCGCCCGTCGCGCCGTCGCCCGGCACGATCTGCACGAGGTCCGGATCGATCCCCGCCTCGTCGAGCAGGCGCTTGGCGAAGAGCATCGTGCGGGGCGTCCACTCGCTCGGCTTCACCACGACCGCGTTGCGCGCGAGCAGCGCCATCACCACGTCGCCCATCGGGATCGTGAAGGGGAAATTCCACGGCGAGATGACCGCGACCACGCCGCGAGGCTCCCGCACCAGCGAGCTCTTCTTGAGCGGGCCGAACAGGTGGAGCGGGAGGTCCTCCTCTTCGAGCAGGCGCTCCGCGTTCCGCGCGAAGTATTGCGTGAGATCGACGATCGGGAAGAGCTCGTGGGCGAGCGCCTCGAAGCGCGGCTTGCCCGTCTCCGCGCAGAGCACGTCGTAGAGCTCGTCGCGGCGGCGCAGCATCCCCTCGCGCAGCCGCAGCAGGCGATCGCGACGCTCGCCCCATGGGAGCGCGGCCCAGCGAGGCTGCGCGGCCCTGGCGCGCGCGACGGCAGCCTGGACCTCCTCCGCCGTGCAGATCGGCACCTCGGGCAGCGGCCGCCCCGTCGCCGGCTCCACGCCCGCCAGCATCCGCGCCTTCGTCTCGTCGCCCATGGGCCCACCCTCCGCAAAGGGCGATCCCTGCCCCCTTTTGGACGATGGGGCAAGCCGCGCAGGGCCTGCGCGGGCCCGCACGAGGGGGACTCGACGCCGACGCCGGGGAGGATAATGAGCCGAAGCGAGCCCCGGAGGACGCCATGAGCTACGACGTAGCGATCGTGGGAGGCGGAGTGCTCGGGAGCGCGACGGCGCTGCGGCTGGCGCAGCGCGGCGCGCGCGTGGTGGTGCTCGAGAAGGCGATCCCCGGCGCCGAGGCCTCCAGCGCGGCCGGCGGGATCTTGGCTGCGCAGCTCGACGCCGTCGAGGAGGGGCCGCTCTTCCGGCTCGGGCTGCGCTCGCGGGCGGCGTGGCCGGCCTTCGCGGCGGAGATCGAGCGGCTCTCCGATCAGCGGCTCGGTCACGCGCGCTGCGGCGCGCTCTGGCTCGCGTTCGACGAGGCGTCGCTGGTCGAGCTCCGCGAGCGCTTCGCCTGGCAGCGCGCCGCGGGCCACGCCTGCGACGTGCTGACCGGGGCCGAGGCCCGGCGGCTCGAGCCGGCCCTCGGCCCCGACGTCTTCGGCGCGATCCGTCTGCCGGACGAGGAGCAGGTCGACGCGCAGGCGCTCGCGCAGGCGCTGCCCGCGGCGGCGTCGAGCGCGGGCGTGCACTTCCGCAGGGGCCTCGTGCGGCGCGTCGCGGTCGAGGACGGGCGCGCGGTCGGCCTCGAGCTCGACGACGGGCCCCTCCCGGCGCGCGGCGTGCTCCTCGCGGCGGGCGCCTGGACGACGATGGTCGAGGGGAGCGGGCTGCCGAAGGAGGCGGTGCGCCCCGTGCGCGGACAGGTATGCAAGCTCGCCCTGCGTACGCCGCCGGTGCGGCACGTCCTGCTCCACGCCGGCGGCTTCATCGTCCCGCGCGCGAACGGCGAGCTGCTCTGCGGCGCGACGATCGAGCACGTGGGCTTCGACAAGCGCGTGACCGCCGGCGGCGTGGCGGGCGTGCTCCCGCCGGCGCTGCGCGCGCTGCCGGCGCTGGAGGACGCGGAGCTCGTGACGTGCTGGGCGGGCTTCCGGCCCTCGTCCGGCGATGGCCTGCCGCTGCTCGGGGAGTCCCCGACGCCGGGGCTCTTCGTCGCCAGCGGCCACCACGGCAACGGCCTGCTGCTCCTGCCGGAGAGCGCGAGGCTGGTGGCCGCGGCGATGCGTCACGAACACCCGCCGGAGCTGCATCCCTTCTCGCCGCTGCGGTTCGTGGGGCGGCCGTAGCCTCGCCCGCTTCAGCCGCCGATCCCCATCATCGTCAGCAGCTTCGAGGGCGCCTCGACGTCGGTGAAGGAGTGACCGTCCGGCTTGCCCGCGAGGGCGCCGCGGATCGCGCGGTCGATCGCCACGTCGTCGGCGCCGCCGCGCAGCAGCGGGGCGAGCGCGACCTCGTCCCGGCCGCCCAGACACGCCCGCAGCGCGCCGGCCGGTCCGACGCGGATCCGGTTGCAGCCCGCGCAGAAGTTCTGCGTGATCGAGCCGATGAACCCGGCGCGCCGGCCGTTCGCGTCGTGGAAGAGCGCGGCCGGCCCGCGGGGGGCGCCGGAGCGATCTTCGACCGGTCGCAGCGGCAACCCCGCCTCGGCGAACGCCATCAGGAGCAGCGCCGTCGGCACGGGCAGGCCCTGCGCGAACGGCATGCACTCGATGTAGCGCGGCACGACCCCGCGCGCCCAGGCGTGTTGCGCGAGCGGCACGACCTCCGCCTCGTTCTCTCCCTTCACGACGACGACGTTCAGCTTGATCGTCGGGAAGCCGACCGCCACGGCCGCGTCGATCCCCTCGAGGACCTTGTCGAGCTCGCCGCCGCCCGACAGCCGGGTGAAGCGCTGCGGGTCGAGCGAGTCCAGAGAGACGTTGAGCTGCGTCACGCCCGCGTCCCGCAGCGCGCGCGCGTGGCGCGCGAGGAAGAAGCCGTTCGTCGTCAGCGCGAGCTCGCGGATCCCCTCGATCGCGGCGATCTCGGCGGCGATCGCCGGCAGGTCCTTGCGGTAGAGCGGCTCTCCGCCGGTCAGGCGGACCCGCGTCACGCCGGCCCGCGCGAAGATCGTCACGATCCGCGTCAGCTCCGCGCGCGTGAGCAGCTCGCTCGAACCGCCCCAGACCGCGGGCGAGCAGTAGCTGCAGCGGAAATTACAGCGATCCGTCACCGAGAGGCGGAGGTAGCGGATCTGCCGGCCCTGCGCATCGACGAGCGGCGTCGTGCCGGACGGATCGCCGAGCACCGGCAGCCGCAGGGCGAGGGGCGGGCTCACTCCACGGCCCCGATCGCCTCGTCCGCATAGCCGGTCGCCGGCAGCGCGAGCTCGACGGCGCGACCGTCACGGGGCCCGACGTCGCGCGGCCCGACGTCGAAATCACGCGGGTCGTTCGTCTTGCGGCGGAGCTCCTGCAACCGCTCGACGGAGAGCTCGCCGAACGCCTTGACGACGTCGGGATCGAATTGCGTCCCGCCGCAGCGCGCGATCTCCGCGCGCGCCGTCTCGTAGCTCGTGCCCTTGCGGTAGGGCCGGTCGG
>CAYHCR010000593.1:0-3421 GCA_964354895.1 uncultured Myxococcales bacterium
CCGGGACCTCGGCGATGCGGCCCGTCCGCTTGACGGTGTCGCCTTCGCGGATGTGGGCGTACTCGCCCATGATCGCGACGCCGACGTTGTCCTCTTCGAGGTTCAGCACGAGGCCGCGGGCGCCGCCCGGCATGTCGACCAGCTCGCCGGCCATCGAGCTCGTCAGCCCGTAGACGCGCGCGACGCCGTCGGAGACCGACAGGATCGTGCCGGTCTCGGCGATCTCGAGCTTCTTCCCGTAGTCCTGGATCTGCTGCTTGATGATCCGGCTGATCTCGTCGGCGCGGATGTCCATGTCGTCTCCTCGGGAGGGCGCCTCGCGCCGCTCGTGCTTCCAGCCGCTCTCGCGTCAGGCCGTTGCAGCTTCAGCGAGAGATGCAGCTTCGGCGAAAGGTGCAGATCCAGCGAAAGGTCGGAGCGGTCAGCGGGGCTCGAGCTCGCGGCGCAGCGCCTCGAGCTGGGTCTTGAGGCTCGCGTCGTAGACGGTGTGCCCGACCTGCGCGACGACGCCGCCGAGCAGCTTCGGATCGACGGCGGTCTCCACCGCCACCGTCTTCTTCGTCGCGGCTGCCAGGGTCGCCTGGACCTTCGCGGCGAACTCCGCCGGCACCGTGATCGCGCCGGTCAGCTTGGCGCGGATCCGGCCCGCCTTCTGGTCGGAGAGCTCGGCGTAGGCCTTGGCGATCGCCGGGAGGCTCTCGACCCGGTTGCGGTCGTTGAGCACGCGCAGGAAGTTGGCGGTCCAGAGCGAGAGGGCGGCGCTCTTGATGAGCTCCTCGATCACGCCGTCGCGGGAGCTGCGCCCGATGGACGGATTGCGGAAGACCGCCGCGAGCTCCGGGGAGCCGACGAGCGCTGCATGCAGACCGGCCAGCTCGGCTCCGACGTTCTCGAAGTCCGCGGCAGCGACCTCGAGGAGCGCGCGTGCATAGCGGCGCGCGATCGACCCCTTCAACACGGCGCCTCCGGACTCGGCGGGGCGATTCCGGGCACGTGCGTGCCGTTGACCCCGGTCCGAAAAGAGGCGCCCTCCTAACAGCGGCGCCTCGAACGGTCAAGGAATTCCGGCCGGTTCGCCGCCTCCGCGTCGGTCGCTCCTGCGGCCACGCCGCGCACCCTTGACGCGTCGTCGTTCGGTCCTACGTTCTGGGAGCCGAGGACGGCACCGGACGCCAGCAATAACGGACGGTTCACCCCTCGGAACGCGGGCCGCACGGCCCGCGACATCTCACCATCGCGCGGCGCCGTTCGCGGCGTCCGCACACCCTTTGGGAGGCTGTATGGCTTCGCTGCAGCGTTGGGATCCCTTCCGTGACGTCCGGGACCTTCAGACCCGGATGGACCGTCTGTTCGGTCCCCACGCCGTCGCGCTCGAGCGGGAGGCGGCGTCGACTCGGTTCGCGCCGGCCGTCGACATCTACGAGGACGCGGAGGGCGTGACGCTCACCATCGAGGTCGCGGGGGTCGACCCCAAGGCGCTCGAGGTCAAGGTGGAGGAGTCCATCCTCACCGTCTCGGGCGAGCGGAAGCTCGACCGGGAGGAGAAGCGGAGCGGCTACCACCGGATCGAGCGATCCTACGGGCGCTTCACCCGCTCCTTCACCCTCCCGCCGACCCTCGATGTCGAGAAGATCAAGGCGGACAACCGACACGGCGTGCTGAAGGTGTTCCTCCCGCGAAAGGAAGATCAGAAGCCGCGCAAGATCACCGTGGCCGTCGACGCCTGACGGCCCTCGGGCGTGCCCGCCTCCGCTCCGCGCGGGGGTGGTCGCGCCCGTCGTCGCGCTCTGGAGCCCGTCGGCCGCGCGTGCAGCGGCGTGTACGGAGCCTGACGTGCCTGGCCCGTCCGAGCTCCGCGGCGGACGAGCCGCCCGAGGATCGCCCTCTCTCGGACCGCTCTTCCGCCGTCCTGCGGGCGCTACTTCTTCCTGCTGTCGTCCGCCTTGTCGGCGAGGGAGGTCTTCTCCAGCTCGCTGCCCATCTTGCACGAGCCGTTGAAGACGACGCCCTTCTCCACCCGGAGCACCGGCGTCTCGATGTTGCCGTGCACCTTCGCGCCCTTGTCGAGCTCGACGGCGAGTTTGGCGCGGATGTTGCCGCGCACCTCCCCGCCGGTGATGACGACCGTGCCGGCCGAGATCTCGGCCTCGACCTTGGCGCCCTCCCCGATCACGAGCACGTCGGTCGTGTGGATCTCGCCGCTGAACTTTCCCTCGATCCGGACGGTGCCCTCGAAGGTCAGCTTCCCCTCGAAGCTGCTCCCCTTCCCAAGGACCGCGTTCAGCTCGCCCGTCGTCGGGCCGTCGTCTCGTCGCAGCATCGCCATGGAGCCCGTCTCCTTCCGGGGCGCCTCGGGCGCCCTCGTCGCGTCCGTCGCGGACGCCTCGTTCTTGCGGGAAAAGAGCCCCATCGTCAGCGCTGGAGCTTGCGGAACCGGGCCATCAGCCCGTCGAACTCGTCGTGGGAGAAGAACGCGATCTCGAGCGCGCCGATCCCTCCCCCCTTCTCATGGATTCGCACCTTCGTCCCGAGCAGGCGCTGCAACTCCTCCTCGAGCTGCCGGACGCCGGCGCTGGCGACCTTGCCGGGGCCGGGCGGCGCAACCTTCTTCTTCGCCCCCCCCTGCTTCTCGCTGCGCACGTGCGCCTCGACCTCGCGGACCGACCAACCGCGAGAGACCGCCTGCTCGGCGAGCTCCAGGAGGCGCGCCGGCGGCAGCCCCAGCAGCGCACGGGCGGCGCCAGCCGAGAGGGCCCCGTCGACGAGCTGCCCCTTCACCTCTTCCGGCAGCTTGAGCAGGCGGAGCGAATTGGCGACCGCGCTGCGATCCTTCCCGACGCGCGAGGCGAGCGCCTCCTGCGTGAGCTTGTGCTCGTCGATGAGCCGCTCGTAGCCCTCGGCCTCCTCGATCGGGTTCAGATCTTCCCGCTGCAGGTTCTCGATCAGGGCCCACTCGAAGGCCTGCTTCGCCGTCCCCTCCTTCACCAGGACGGGCACCTTCGTGAGGCCGGCGAGCCGCGAAGCGCGCCAGCGGCGCTCCCCCGCGATGATGCGGAAGATCGGGCCGTCGCGACGCACGAGGATCGGCTGGAGCACGCCGCTCGAGCGGATCGACGCCGCGAGCTCGTTCAGCTTTGCGTCGTCGAAGTGTTTGCGGGGCTGCGCGCGATCCGGCTGGACGTCGGTGATCGGGAGCTCCCGCACGGTGGCGGCGCTGCCGGCCGGGCCCGCAGGGAGGCCGGCGGACGGCGCGGCGCTGCCGGGCGGCGGCGCCGCGGGCAGGAGCGCGCCGAGGCCGCGGCCCAGGCGCGAAGGCTTGTCACGGTTTGTGTTCATTGTGTTCACTTGGAGTGAGAGGCCCGACGGGACGGCTTCTTCTTCTCTTCGCGGGCGAGGAGCTCCCGCGCGAGCGCGAGGTAGC
>CAYHCR010000594.1:0-3419 GCA_964354895.1 uncultured Myxococcales bacterium
GCGTCGTCTTCTACGACTTCGACGAGATCGAGTGGCTCACGGAGATGAACTTCCGCTACATGCCCAAGCCGCGGGACTACGACAACGAGATGGCCGCCGAGCCGTGGTTCTCCGTGGGCCCCAAGGACGTCTTCCCCGAGGAGCTGCCGAAGTTTCTGTTTCCGGCCGGCCGCCAGCGCGAGCTCTTCTACGAGCTGCACGCCGAGCTCGCGGACGCCGCGTGGTGGCAGGGCCAGCAGCAGGCCGTGCGGGAGGGGCGCTTCCTCGAGCTGCGGCCCTATCCGGACGAGGTGCGGTTCTCGCGGCGGTTCGGGGGTGGGGCGTGAGGCGGCGGCTGCTCGACGCCGGGGCTGCCCAGGGGAGCTACGCCGGCGCGAAGTTGCTCCGCGTGAGCCAGTCGCGCACGTAGCGGTACTTGTGCAGCGGCAGCATGCGCCGATAGAGGCTCTGGACCGGCGGCGCCATGCGGTAGTGCCACTGCCAGAACTGGTACGCCTCGAGCGCGATCATCGACGGGCCGCGCACGATGGGGCCCCACGCGTCGCCGATGCGTGAATTGCCGAGGGCGCGCGCGGTGCGTTTGGCGGAGCGCGTGGGCGAATAGTAGTCGAGCGCCAGCTTGCGGATGCCGCGCTGGAGCTGCTCCGGAGACATCCTCTTGGGCCGGACGACGACCTCGTCCTTGCCGCGGTACCGCCGGTAGTCCTTCGTCAGCAGCCGCCCCTCCTTGTCGTACTTCGTGAAGGCGGGCGTGCCGGGGAAGGGGATCTCGGTCGTGAAGCTCGAGTGCATCAGGTGCGAGCGGTCGAGGAACCGCAGCGTCTCGTCGAAGATCTCCGGGCCGTCCCAGTCGAAGCCGAACATCCAGTTGCCGCTGGGGATGATGCCGACGTCGAAGACGTTCTTGATGCGCTCGATGTAGCCCTCGGCGCTGGCCTTCTTGCCGGTCTTGTCGAGCGTCATCTGGTTCACGGACTCGTAGCCGCTCGAGATCAGCGTGCAGCCCGCCTGCTTGGCGAGCTCCAGATCCGCGGTGCTCTCGCTGAACTCGTGGCGCGCCTGCATGCCGAAGGGGATCTTCTCCTTCGCCAGCGCCTTGAACAGTTCACGCGCCCAGTCGAGATCGCCCGGGAGGTTGTCATCCACGAAATACATCGAGCGCGTGCCGGCGGGCCGGCGCCGGATCTGCTCGAGGACGTGCTCGATCGGGTAGGTCCGATACATCTTCGTGACGCGTTTGCTGAAGCAGAACGAGCACTTCTCGGGGCAGCCGCGGCTGCCGATGATCGGGTAGTAGAAGAGGCTGTAGCGATCCCACTTCATGAGATCGACGCGCGGCTGCGGCAGCGTCGAGAGATCACACTCGGCCTCGCGGTAGATGCCGCCGATGTCGGCCGGGTTCTCCAGCAGCTGCCGGCAGATCTTCTGCCAGGCCGGCTCGCCCTCCGCGACGACGACCGCGTCCGCGTGGCGCAACGCCTCCTCGGGCATGGCGGTGGCGTGGTGCCCGCCGAAGACGACCTTCACGCCGCGCGCCCGGTACTCGTCGGCGACGGCGTAGGCGGCGTCGATCGCGGGCGTCGAGGCGGAGATCCCGACGAGATCGACCGGCTCGTCCAGAAACAGCGGCTCGCGGAGCATGTCGACGATCGAGACGTCGATCTCCGGCGGCGTCACCGCGGCGATCGACGCGAGCGTCAGCGTCGGGACCTCGAGCTCCCAGGGAAATGTGATGAGCTTCGCGCGCAGTCGTCGAGCCAAGCAGCCTCCGGTGGGCGCCCGGTCCCCGCCGCGCCGCCAAGGCGTGCAGGGACTGCGTGGTTTTGGCGGGGAAAGCGCAAAAACCGCGCCGATCGTCCCGCAAGTGTGCGGAACGAGGCGGATGGGCTCTGGAGCGCGTTGGATCGTGCAACGAGCGCGCCGCGAGGAGATGACGCGCGTCAGGAGGCTTCAGTAGCCGCCCTTCAGCGCCTCGGACGTCGGCGCCGCGGGGGCTGGCGCGTCCGAGGTCTCGATCTCGTCGCCCGAGCGCTCATGCGGCACGTCCTCGCCGCGCTCGCGCCGCGCCTGGACCTCCGCCTGGCCCTCGATCGCCGCCACCCAGCCGGCCGGCGTCGCGTCCCGACCGGTCGCGCCGTGCGCCTCGGCGGCGGCGAGATCCCCGTAGTAGCTGCCGAACTTTCCACCGATCACGACCAGGCGATCGCGCTGGTAGACGGCGGTCGTCTCCGTTCGGCCGAGCCGCAGTCGACCCCACTGCGAGAAGCGGTTCGTGCCGGCGTCGAACGCCAGGATCTCCAGCGGCAGACGGCCGTGCGCGTAGCCGCCGAGCACGAGCGGCACGCCCTCCTCCGTCTGCGCCAGCGCCGCCTCGGCGAGCGAACGGGGCAGCGCGCCGCCGAGCGTCCAGACGTTCTTCGCCGGGTCGTACCACTCCCACGTCGCGCCGAGCGCCTCGATCGCGACGCGGTCCGCCTCGGGCAGCCCCGCGTCCGGCACGTCCGCCTCTTCGCCGCCGACGACGAGCACGCGCCCGTCGACGAGCCGCGCGGCGAGGTGGCCGCGGCGCTTCACGCGCATGGGCGGCGCGGCCTCCAGTGTGAAGCTCTGCGGCTTGAGGAGCCAGGCGTCGCGGATCGGCTCGAACGCGTATTTCTCCGGCGCGATCTGCCCTCCGGCGATCAGCACGCGGCCGCCCGGCAGGCGCACCGCGATCGCCTCGGAGAGCGCCCGCGGCAACCGCGCGACCTCCCGCCAGGTGTTCTCGTTCGGATCCCAGCAGTCGATCGCGTTCGTCGGCGCGAGCTCGTCGTCGCGCCCGCCGATCGCCAGGACCCGGCCGTCCTCGAGCAGGCAGAGCGCGTGACCGCCCGCGCGCCGGGCCACGAACGTCCCGGCCGGCGTCCACGAGGTGACGCCCGCGCCGCAGCGGATCGCCGAGTGTTCGACCGTGCTGTCTCCGAGCGCGCCGCCGCCGACGACGAGCGCGCCGCCGTCCGGGAGCGCGACGATCGCGGCGTCGGTGCGCGGCAGCGGAAGTTGTGCGGCGACCGCGAATTCCCCGGCGCCGGGCGCGAGCAGGAAGCTGCGATCGGCGCGCTCGTCCTCGGCCCGTCCGCCGGCCACGAGCACCGATCCGTCGTGGAGGCGCGTCGCCGCGTGGTCGGTGAGGATCGGCCACCGCAGCTCGCCCGGGGGCGCCGCGTGCTGCTCGCGCAGCTCGAAGAAGCGCTCCTCCGGGCTCGGGAGCCGCACGAGCGCCTCCTGCACCTCGACGAGCGTGGGCAGCACGCCGCCGAGCGACGCGAAGAGGCCGTCGATCGCCGCGGTCACCTCTGCGTCGGCCGCGGCGCGGGAGAGCAGGTGCTCGGTGAACGTCCGGCCCGTCAGGTAGAAATGGCCCTCGTTGGAGAGCCAGA
>CAYHCR010000595.1:0-3411 GCA_964354895.1 uncultured Myxococcales bacterium
CGGACAGCTCTGCAGTGACGAGCGGCACGGCCGCTGCGTCGACTACACGACCTGCACCACCGACGCCGACTGCGGCGATCCGGACGTCACGTGCGGCGATCCCGATCCCTGCCCGCCCGGCTTCGACTGCGGCGCGGTGGACCTGTGCTTCGAGCGCCCCGCGTGCGTCGCGGACGGTGACTGCGACGCCGGGCAGTTCTGCCAGAACCTGCATTGCCGGGACGCCGCCGCCTGCACCGGCCGCGGCGACTGCGCGGCCGATCAGGACTGCGTCGGCGCGATCTGCGTGCCGTTCGTCTGCCGCGGCGATCTCGACTGCGCGGCCGGTGAGGTCTGCACCGCCGGCGTCTGCGGCCCGCCGCCCGCCTCGACCGGCGTCACCGAGATCCGCCTGCTCACGCAGCCGCGCCCGCTGGCGATCGCGGAAGAAGTGCAGCTCGTCGCCATCGGCGTGACCGCCTCTGGCGTCGCTGTCGCAGACCTGCCCTTCGCCTGGGCCAGCGCCGACGGGACGGTCGCCGGCGTCGACGCCGTGACGGGGCTGCTGCGCGCCGGCGCGACGGAGGGCTGCACGGAGGTCGAGGTGTCGCTCGTCGTCGGCGCGCGCACGCTGCGGGACAGCGCCACGTTCTGCCTCTTCGCGCCCGTTCCCGGCGACGGCCAGGTGATCGTGTTCGACGCGGGGACCGGCGCGCCGATCCCGGCCGCGACCGTGGTGCTCGACGGCGTCACCGGCACGACGGGCGCCGACGGCCGCGCCTCGTTCCCGGGCCTCTCCGCCACCAGCCACTCGGTGGGCATCTATGCAGCCGGCTGGGACGTCGCCGTGCTGCAGGACGCGCCGAGCGACTCGCTCGCCGTGGGCCTGCGCCCCGATCGCGCGGGCCTCTCCGCCGGCTTCTCCGCCGAGATCTCGTTCGACGCGGTGACCACACAGGGTGGCCTCGAGGTCGGCCTCGCGGGCGGCTCGCGCGACGAGATCACGGGCCTCTCGCTGGCGCAGCTCGTGGGCGACGTCTTCGTGCAGAACCTCCAGACGCCCTTCGGCAGCTTCGACGTGCCGGTCCCCGGGGCGATGACCCTCAACCTGACCTCCCCGCTGCCGCTCCCGATCAAGGAGACCGCCTACTGCACGAGCGATCCCGAGCTGCGGGCGGTCTGGTCGTTCGCCGGCCGGCTCGATCCGGCGGCGCTCGGCATCGGCGGTGGCGGCGCGCCCTCGGCGGGCCAGGTGATCGCCCGGCTGCTCCCCTACTTCGGCACCTTCGAGCATGGGCTCCAGAGCGAGACGCTCCCCGACGCGCCGCTCGTGCCGGACGGCAACGATCTGGACGGCGACGGCGACGACACCGAGCTGCGCGCGGACTTCCTCGGCGCCGCCTTCCCGTCCCTGCGCCTGCGCCCCTCGCTGCTGCCGGCCCTGCGCGTCGAGGTCACGCTCCCGTCGCCGCCCTCCTTCGAGGGCACGCGCCTGGACACGGTGCTGCTCGTCGGCGCCGCGCGCGCGCCCCGGCTCGGGTACGTCCCGCTCGGGCTCTCCGCCGCGGTCGATGACGACGGCGACGGCGTGCTCCCCAACGAGACGCTCCGGATGACGCCGCGCTACGCCGGGCTCGAGGCGGGCGTCTGGGCGACGGCCGCGCTCGCTGTGCGGCTGCCCTCGGGGCAGGGCACGGAGCTGCCGGTCGAGATCTCCGCGCGGCTCTTCTCGAGCGACTGGCTGCCGCAGCAGGTGGATCTGGCCAGCCAGCCCTTCCTGCCGTTCGCCGAGGGCGCTGCCTTCGATCCGGTCGCGCGGACGATCGGGCTGCCGATCGCGATCGCCGCGGACCTCGCGGCCAGCGGCGCCGACGTGCTCCGCGTCCGGATCCGCTCGGATCGCGGCACGCTCGTCGCCTACGCGCCGGCCGGCACTGCCACCCTCCGGATCCCGGCGCCGCCTGCCGGGCTCGAGGCGACCGATCCGCTCGTCCCCGGCGCCATCGTCTTCGTCGAGCCGATCTCCATCTCTGCCGAGAGCTTCGCCTCGCTCACCGAGGCCGGCGGCGCCACGCTCGCCGATCTCGACTCCCTCGCGGACGGCTACAGCCGCTCGCTCGCCCGCTGAGCCAAGACCTCCATGGCCGTCAAGTCACCCATCATCGGCATCGATCTCGGGACCACCAACTCCTGCGCCGCGATCTGGGACGTCGCGCAGCAGAAGGTGAAGCTCATCCCGTACAAGGGCGGCGACTACACGATCCCTTCGATCTTCGCGATCGACGACAAGGGCAACGAGCTGATCGGCCACGAGGCGAAGCGCCAGTGGCAGCTCAACCCCAAGAACACCGTCTACGCCTCGAAGCGACTGATCGGCCGAAACTACAAGTCCGAGATCGTCGACACGATGGAGAAGGTCGTCGCCTACAAGCTCGAGGAGGGCGACAACGAGGTCATCATCGAGGTCGCCGGGCGCAAGCTGCGCATGAGCGACATCGCGGCGAAGATCCTCGGCAAGATCCGCGGCGTGGCGCAGGACTACCTCAACACCCCGGTGAACCGCGCCGTCGTGACGGTGCCCGCCTACTTCACCGACCGCCAGCGCCAGGCCGTCAAGGAGGCCGGCGCGCTGATCGATCTGGAGATCGTCCGGATCATCAACGAGCCGACGAGCGCGGCGCTCGCCTACGGCGTCGGCAAGAACCTGCGTCAGACCGTGCTCATATATGATTTGGGCGGCGGCACGTTCGACGTCTCGGTGATCGAGATCCGCGACCGCGTCTTCGAGGTGAAGGGCACCGGCGGAGACATCTTCCTCGGCGGCATCGACTTCGACAACGCGATGATTCATCACGTGCTCAAGGACTTCAAAGGCAAACACGGGATCGATCTCTCCAGCGATCCCGTCGCGATGCAGCGCATCAAGGATCTCGCCGAGCGCACGAAGATCGATCTCTCCACCCGCGCCGACGTCCCGTTCCACATCCCGTTCATCACGATGACGCCGCAGGGCCAGCCGCTGAACATCGAGATGATGTTCACGCGCAAGCTGCTCGAGCAGCTCACCGCAAAGCTGCTCGACAAGACCCTGCAACTCTGCGCGCAGGTCCTCGTCGATTGCAGCCTCTCGACGCGGGAGATCGACGAGGTCCTGCTCGTCGGCGGCCAGACGCGCATGCCGCTCGTGGTCGAGCGCCTGCGGAAGTTCTTCGGCAAAGAACCGAGCAAGGGCGTGCATCCGGACGAGGCCGTCGCGATCGGCGCCGCGCTCTACGCGCAGTCGCTCGAGGACGACACGAACCTCAAGGTGCAGCTCCTGGACGTCATCCCGATGGCGATCGGCATCGAGGCGGCGGGCAAGATCATGCACCAGGTCTTCGCGCGCAACGCGTCGATCCCCAACGCCAAGCAGCTGATGGCGACCACGAGCTA
>CAYHCR010000596.1:0-420 GCA_964354895.1 uncultured Myxococcales bacterium
GGCCGCGCGGCGTCACGAGCTCCGTCTCCGTCACTTCGAGCTGCCCGTCCGAGAAGCGCGTCGCCATCGGCCGGAATCCTGCCCGGCCGCGACCCTCGGGCACCAGCGCGGAGACGCCGTTCGCTCCCCACCCCCTCGAAAATCCGTCAGGCACCGCGCGCAGATCGGCCGACGCGAGCCTTGCGCGCCCCCTTTTCTCAGCGCACGAAACTTGCTAGGCGATCTCCGAATCGGCGGCGACTCCGTGGTAGAATCGCCGCCCCGTTCCAGCTTCGGAGAATTCATGCGGAAGGTCCTCGCAGCGTCCCTCCTCGCGCTCGCCGCGTCGCTCGCCGGCTGCAACTGCGGCGATCAGCAGCTCTCCAGCGCGCAGGGCGAGCTCAGCTTCGATCCCCAGGGGCTCGACTTCGGCAACGTCTT
>CAYHCR010000596.1:430-3410 GCA_964354895.1 uncultured Myxococcales bacterium
CAACGTCTTCGTCGAAGAGCGCAAGGAGCTCGAGGTCCGGCTCGTGAACTCGGGCCGCTCGGAGGTCCCGCTCTCGTTCCTCGGCGCGCCGGAGGGGTACCTCGTCGATCCGCAGGAGCTCACGCTCGCGGCCGGCGGCTCGGAGACGCTGAAGATCACGTTCCGCCCTGATCGCACCGGAGAGTCGCGCGGTCGCGTCGCCTTCACGGGGATGGAGATCGAGGTCGCGGGCGTCGGCGTGGAGCGCACGGTCGGCGTCGTCGAGACGCTCGACTTCGGCGTCGTGCGGGTCGGCGAGGGCAAGACGCTCCCGCTCGAGGTCACGAACCTCGCGGGCGCCGGGCTCACGGCGGCCGGGGTGATCGAAGGCTCGGACGCTGCGGCCTTCCGCCACGACCCCGACTCGCTCGATCTCGGCCCCAACGCCATCAAGCTGATGAACCTGACCTTCACGCCGCCGGGCCGCGGCTCGCACAGCGCGACGCTCAAGCTGAGCCTCTGCGCCGGCTGCGATCCCGTGGAGGTCCGCCTGCGCGGCCAGGGCGCCGTCGAGCAGGCCGACGTCCGGCCGGCGACCTGCGACTTCGGCACCGTCTCGCCGGGCCTCACGGGGCGCAAGGAGCTGCGGGTCTCCAACAGCGGCGATCTCGCGACCACGCTCGTCGACGCCTTCTTCCAGGACGGGGCCTCGCGCGCCTTCTCCCTCGCGACGCCGGTCCCGCCCGACGGAATCCCGCTCGACGGCGGCGCGCTGCACAACCTCGAGGTGCTCTTCGCGCCCGAGGAGGTCGGCACGTTCGAAGCGACCCTGCGGATCCAGGTCGCCGGCCAGCTCGTCGACGTGCCGTGCACCGGCCGCGGTGGCTCTGCGGATCTGCAGGCCTCCCCCGCGACGCTCGACTTCGGCATCCAGTCGCCGGGCTCGCCCGTCACGCGCCGCGTGATCATCCAGAACCTCGGCGAGATCACGCCGGTCCAGATCCTCGACCTGCAGGTGACCGGCGACGGCGTCAACGCGTTCAGCGTCGCGCCGGAGCGGCCGTTCTCGCAGGCCGACGTCGCGAACCGCCCCTGGGGCCTCGACGTCACCTTCAACGCCGGAAACATCGCGAGCTACGCGGCGCAGCTGGTGTTGACCACCGACGATCCGGACGAGCCGCAGCTCATCGTGCCGCTCGCCGGCCGCGTCATCGGCGGCGATCCCTGCGAGCTGCAGGTGCGGCCCGCGAGCGTGCGCTTCGGCTTCGTCCACGCGGGCGAGCAGCACCGCCGGGACGTCGAGCTCTTCAACGAGGGCTTCGCCGATTGTTATGTGTGGGGCTTCTCGTTCGACGAGGGCGGCTCGCCCGCCTTCGGCCTCGTCGACGTGCCGGAGGACGTCTACGGGATCCCGCCGCAGACCGCGCTCACCGTCGGCGTGACGTACCTGCCGCCCGAGCCCTCGGTGAACGGAGACAACGCGACGCTGCGCTTCCACAAGGTCCACCCGACGCAGCCCGAAGAGCAGCTCTCCGTCAGCGGGTTCGCCTCGGTCGCCGACGTGCTCGTCTCGCCGAACCCCGTCGACTTCGGCCTGCAGCCGATCGGCCTCACGGTGCTGCGCACGGTCACGATCTTCAACCAGGGAGCGACGTCGATCCGGATCATGGAGTTCGCCACCGACGGCACGACGCCCTCCGTGCAGCTCACGCCGGAGACCTCCGCGGAGTTCGGCATCGAGCACACCTTCCCGGTCCCGCGCGTCGTCCCGGCGGGCGCGACCGAGACCATCCACCTGCGGTACGAGGCGCGGGACGTCGGCCGCGACGCCGGCGAGCTGGAGATCTGGCTCAAGGACGCGATCGCGCCGATCATCGTGGATCTCAAGGCGGAGGGCTCGGATCAGCCGTGTGGGGCGCAGTGCTTCTCGCCGCAGGCCGCCTGCCCGGCGCCGCAGACCACCTGGACGCAGAGCGGCGTGACGCTCTCCGGCGCGGGGCTCGACCCCGACGGCGACCCCGTCACGTGCGAGTGGATCGCGATCAACGCGCCGGCCGACTCGATCGCGCAGCTCGGAGATCCGCAGAGCTGCACCGCGACCTTCCGGCCCGACGTCCAGGGCGACTACGACTTCGAGCTCGTCGTGCGGGATCCGCAGGGCAACGAGGATCGCTGCCAGACGCGCGTCCACGCGGCGCTGTACGACGGCCTCTGGGTCGAGACGACGTGGTCGGCGCCCGACGATCTGGATCTGCATATCTTCCACCCCGACGCGGGCGACGTGCTCGATCCGGCGACGTGGTTCGTGCTGCCCTGGGACTGCTACTACTCGAACCAGAGCCCCTACTGGGACGCGCCCGGCCGCGCCGACGATCCCTACCTGGATCGGGATGACACCGGCGGCACGGGCCCCGAGAACGCGCGCATCGACGTGCCGGATCTCACGCACGAGTACGAGATCGGCGTGCACTGGTTCCGCAGCAGCAACGGCAACCGCACGCAGGAGGTCGTCACGAACGTCTACTGCGGCGGCACGCTCGCGGCGTCGGTGGAGACGCAGTTCACCTTCGCGTTCGAGGCCGCACACATCGGCACGGTCTCCTACACCGCGCCGCAAACCTGTACCTTCACTCCCGGTCGCTGGTCGATCACGGTGGCGCCATGATGACGACTCGGTTCGGACTCCTCCTCTGTGTCGCGCTCCTGCTCGGGGCCGCGGCGGCGTGTGATGACAGCGGCGGCAACGCCGGCGGCGGCAGCGGCGGCGGGACCGGCGGCGACGGCGGGACGGGCGGCGGCGGCGGCCAGGACACCTGCGATCTCGACGGCGACGGTCACCGCTCGGAGGCCTGCGGCGGCGAGGACTGCAACGACCGGGACGACCGCATGAACCCCGGCGCGACCGAGGTCTGCGACGGCCTGCTCGACGAGAACTGCTCGGGCGACGTCGACGAGGGCTGCGAGTGCCGCCCCGGCGACCGCCGCTCCTGCTTCGGCCCGG
>CAYHCR010000597.1:0-1777 GCA_964354895.1 uncultured Myxococcales bacterium
CTTCGACGCCGGCTGGGCGCTGCAGTCGATGGCGCTCGAGGGCCTGCCGCGCAGCTACGAGGAGGAGCTCTCCCGGGCGACGCGCTGCCTCGCCGCGGCGCTCGACGCAGAGCTGCCCGCCGACTCGTTCGCGGATCTCGCGGCGGCGGTGGAGGACGCGCTCTCCGACGCGGCCCCCGGCGCGCGGCGCGTCGTGGTCGGCGCGGAGCTGGGCGACCAGCTGGAGGCGGCGCGCGAGCGGGTGCAGAGCTGCCTGTGTCGCTACGAGGAGGACGCCCGCGACGGCGCGCCGCTGCTCGATTATGAGCTCGCGCGGATCGCGGGCACCCAGATGAAGTGGCCGGCGGACGAGGCGCGCGCGCTGGTCGGCGGGCTCTCGACGAAGATCGCGCTCTCCGCCCACGATCCGGAGTGGGGCCGGCTCGTCACGAGCCTCGTGCCGCCGCACCCGCTGGTGCGGGCGATGGCCGTCGATCTCGCGCAGCGGCTGCCGACGCAGGATCCCGTCCTGCAGGCCGCGGCGAACTTCGAGGCGGTCCGGCATAACTGTCGTTACGTGCGCGATCCCGGCGAGTTCGTCCACCCGCCGCTGCTGACGATCGCGGGCCGGGGCGGCGACTGCGAGGACTTCGCGGTGGTGGTCGCGGCGCTGCTCTCCGCCTCCGGGATCCCGGCCGCGCTCGTGTGGCAGCCCGGGCACATGATCGCCGCCGCGTACCTGCCCGCCGTCGCGTCGCGCTGCCCGTTCCCGGGCGCGCGCGCCGGCGCCGAGCTCGCCGGCTACGCCCCGCTCGACGCCACGCTCGCGACGCCGTTCGTCACCACGACCACGCAGCTCAGTGGTTTCTGGCGCGTCGATCCGTGGGACGTCGAGCGGCCGGTCCTCCAGGGCTCGCTCCAGTAGGCCCTCGCCCCGTCGTGGAGTTCCCCGGCGCAGCCTCGGCGTGCGACCATGCGGCCATGTCGCGCTCCTACCTGTCTGCCTCGCTCCTGGGTTCGCTGGTCGTCGTCGTCGTCGCCGCCTGCGGAGGCGACGAGCCCGCCGAGACGCCCACCCCTGCCGGCGCCTGCACCGCTGGCGACACCGAGCCCTGTTACACCGGCGCCGCCGGCACGCAGGACGTCGGCGCCTGTCGCGGCGGCGTCCGCGCGTGCGAAGGGACCGGCGCCGACGCGGCCTTCGGCGCGTGCGTCGGAGAAGTTCTGCCGGGCACCGAGGTCTGCAACGACCTCGACGATGACTGCGACAGCGACGCCGACGAGGGGCTGCGCAACGCGTGCGGCGGCTGCAGCGTGCTCGCCGATCGTCGCGGCGCGCCCTGCGGCGGCTGCGGCACGTGGGCCTGCGACGGCGCCGAGACGCTGCGCTGTGACGAGCCGGTCGCGGGCTGCGGCGGCTGCGGACCGGCGACGCCCGGCTTCGGCGAGCCCTGCACGGGCGCGGACGGCTGCCTCGGCTCGATGGCGTGCCAGGGCGCGGCGCTGGCGTGCGACGCGCCGACGAAGAACGAGTGCGGCCTCTGCGGCGGCGCCCCGGTCGCGAACCTCGGCAGCGGTTGCGCGGGCGCAGGCGCGTGCGGCGGCACGCTCGGCTGCAACGCGGCGAAGGACGGCTCCGTCTGCGTGGAGCAGGCGACGAACGCCTGCGGTGTCTGCGCGACCGACACGCAGGATCCCGGCGACGCTTGCGTCGACGCGGGCGGCTGCGCGGGCGTCTGGGCCTGCGGCGCGAACGCGGGCGATCCGATGCGCTGCGAGGTCGTGCCGGGCTCGTGCG
>CAYHCR010000597.1:1877-3406 GCA_964354895.1 uncultured Myxococcales bacterium
TGCGGCGCGAACGCGGGCGATCCGATGCGCTGCGAGGTCGTGCCGGGCTCGTGCGGAGGCGGCACGGGGCGCGTCGTCATCTCCGAGCTCTCCGTCGCGGGCACGGTCGCCGACGACGAGTTCATCGAGCTCTACAACGCGGGCGACGGCGCGGTGGATCTCTCGACGTGGGCGATGCACTACAAGAGCGCGACGGGCGCGACCTGGAGCAAGAGGAACCTCACCGGCACCATCGCCGCCAGGGGCCACTTCCTGATCGGACACACCGGCTACGTCGGCGCCGTGGTCGCCGACATGACGCAGGGCACGCTCTCGTTCTCCGGCAACGCCAACGGCGGCAACGTCGCGATCACGGACAACCAGAACACGCTGACCGACCTCGCGACCGCGGTGGATCGGGTCGCCTACGGCGCGACGGCCAACGCCTTCGAGGGCACGGCTGCGGCGGCGATGCCCGCGGCCAGCGGCTCGATCGAGCGCAAGGCCAACGCCGCCTCGACGGACGTGACGATGGCGCCGGGCGGCGTCGACGCCACCGCCGGCAACGCGCGCGACTCCAACGACAACGCCGCCGACTTCGTGCTCCGCGCCACGCGGGAGCCGCAGAACGCCGCGAGCGCGGACGAGCCGTAGCGGGTCGCTTGCCTCCGGGGCCGCGCCCGCCTAAGTTGCGCGACTTTTCTCCGGAGGCCCGCGTGCGCTTGAAGATCTGCTACCACGACAACTGTTTCGACGGCTGCGCGTCGGCGGCGGTCTTCGCGCGGTTCTTCCAGGAAAAGGTGCGCCCGGACGCAGAGCTGCTCTTCCAGGGGCTCGCCCACGGCGCCGGCGATCCGTTCGTGGTCGCGCCCTTCGACGCCGAGCAGAACGCGATCGTCGACTTCCGCTACACGCAGAGGCCGGGGTTGGACTGGTTCTTCGACCACCACGTCTCCGCGTTCCAGGAGCCGGGCGACGAGGCGCACTTCCAGGCCGACGAGACCGGCCACAAGTTCTGGGAGCCCCACGCGAAGAGCTGCACGAAGTTCCTCGCGCGCGTCGTCACCGAGCGCTTCGGCTTCGACGCCGGGCCGTTGCAGGAGCTGATCGACTGGGCGGAGCTCATCGACGGCGCCTCGTTCGCGTCGGCCGCGATGGCCGTGGAGCTCAAGGAGCCGGCGCTGCGGATCATGACGCTGCTCGAGAGCGAGCGGGATCCGGCGGTCGTCCACGGGCTCATCCGGCGCTTCATGACCGAGTCGCTGACCTCGATCGCCGACTCGGCCGACGTCACCGCCCGGCTCGCCCCGCTGCTCGAGCGTCACCAGCGCACGGTGGAGCTCGTGAAGGCGCGCGCGACGATGGAGCAGGGCGTCGTCTTCTTCGACCTCTCCGACGCCGGCCTCGACGCGGTCAACAAGTTCATCCCGTACTATCTCTTCCCGGACTGTCGCTACTCGGTGAACGTCACGGCGGGCCCGAAGCGCGCGAAGATCTCGATCGGCTCCTCGCCCTGGGCGAAGCAGCCGCGTACGCACGATCTGGCGAAG
>CAYHCR010000598.1:0-3402 GCA_964354895.1 uncultured Myxococcales bacterium
CGAGCGTGCCGATCGTGAGCGCGCCGTTGAGCGCGAACTTCATGTTTCCCGTGCCGGAGGCCTCCTTGCCGGCCGTCGAGATCTGCTCGGACAGGTCTGCCGCCGGGAAGATCCGCTCGGCGAGCGAGACGCGGTAGTTCGAGAGGAAGACGACCTTCAGGCGATCCTCGAGATCCGGGTCGGCGTTCACGACCTCCCCGACCGAGTGGATCAGCTTGATGATCAGCTTCGCCATCGTGTATCCGGGCGCCGCTTTGGCCCCGAACATCACGACGCGGGGCGTGCCGATCGCGGCGGCGCCGCGCTTCTTCGCGCGGTTGTAGAGCGCGATGACGTGCAGCACCTGCAGCAGCTGCCGCTTGTACTCATGCAGCCGCTTGACCATCACGTCGAACATCGCGTTCTTGTCGATCGAGATGGCGTGGTGCTCGCGGACGTAGGCCGCGAGCGCCGCCTTGTTCTCCTGCTTCACGGCGCGGAAGCGGCTGCGGAACGCGGCGTCCTCCGCGAGCGGCTCGAGCCTGCGCAGCTGCTCGAGGTCCTTGATCCAGTCGGCGCCGATGTATTCGGTGATCAGGCCGGCGAGCTTCGGGTTCGACTCCAGCAGCCAGCGACGCGGCGTCACCCCGTTCGTCTTGTTCTGGAATTTCCCGGGGAAGACCTGGTGGAACTCCTTGAAGAGGCCCTCCTTGAGCAGCCGCGTGTGCAGCGCCGCGACGCCGTTGACCGAGTGCGCGCCGACCACGGAGAGGTAGGCCATCCGGATCTGCTTGGGCCACACATCCTCGACGATCGAGAGGCGCTTGAGCTTGCCCTCGTCGCCCGGATACTTCGTCATCACCTGCCGCAGCCAGCGCCGGTTCACCTCGTAGATGATCTGCGCGTGGCGCGGGAGGAGCTGCTCGAGCAGCGGCGCCGCCCAGCGCTCGAGCGCCTCGGAGAGCAGCGTGTGGTTCGTATACGAGAAGCACTTGCCCGTGAGCTCCCACGCCTTGTCCCACGAGAGCCGGTGCCGATCGATCAGCAGGTGCATCAGCTCCGCGATCGCGAGCGCGGGGTGGGTGTCGTTGAGCTGGATCGCGATCTTGTCCGGGAGCTGGTCGAAGCCCTTGTGGGTCTTGAGGTAGCGCCGGAGGATGTCCTGGATCGAGCAGCTGACGAAGAAGTATTGCTGCCGAAGCCGCAGCTCCTTGCCCTGGCTCGTCGCGTCGTTCGGGTAGAGGACCTTGCTGATCGACTCGCTGCGCGTCTTCTCCTCGACGGCGCGCGTGTAGTCGCCCTCGTTGAAGAGCGAGAGATCGAGCTCCTCCGTCGCGCGCGCCTGCCACAGCCGCACGTTGTTGACGACGTTCCCGCCGAAGCCGGCGATCGGGGTGTCGTACGGGATGCCGAGCACGCTCTCCGCCTCGACCCAGCGGGCGTAGTGGCGGCCCTGCTCGTCCACCGACTCCTCGATGCGCCCGCCGAACTTCACGGTCTGGGCGTGTTCGGGGCGGGAGATCTCCCAGGGATTTCCGTTGCGCAGCCACTCGTCCGCGCGCTCGACCTGGTAGCCGGCGCGGATCACCTGCTCGAAGATCCCGAATTCGTAGCGGATGCCGTAGCCGTGCGCCGGGATCTCGAGCGTCGCGAGCGAGTCCATGAAGCACGCGGCGAGCCGGCCGAGGCCGCCGTTGCCCAGGCCCGCGTCCGGCTCCGCCTCCCGCAGCTCCTCCAGATCGACGCCGAGCGTGACCAGCGCGTCCCGCATGGAGTCATACAACCCGAGGTTGATCAGGTTCGCGCCGAGCAGGCGGCCGAGCAGATATTCGAGCGAGAGGTAATAGACCCGCTTGGAGTCCTGCTTGTAGGCGGCCTTCTGCGTGCGCAGCCAGCCGTGGATCAGGCGGTCACGCACCGCGTAGGCGGCGGCCATGTATCGATCGCGGCTCGTCGCGTTGCGCGGATCCCGCGCCTGCGAATAGACGAGGTGATCGATGTAGGTCGCCCGCAGCGCCTCCTTCGTGGGGCTCGTGCGGTCGGACGGCGGCAGCGTCGGCTCGTGGGGGTGCATCGTGCCTCCATGAATCTGCAGAGATGTTCGAGGTGGCCCGCTCAGTCCGGGTCGCGGCAGCCGCCGACCGGCAGCGAGTCGGGCGCGTCGCAGCCCTCTGCGACCGGCGAGCCGCAGGGCGCGCCGCCCGGTCCGAGCGTGTCGCAGAGGCTCCGCTCGAAGAACGGGCAGCCGATGTCGTCGCGGTCGTCGGCGAAGTAGGCGACGACGCAGCGGCCGTCGGCCGCCTCGTGGCGGAAGAGGTGGTCGATCCGGGCGGCGCCTTCGGGGGTGACCCGGCTGACGCTCGCGTGGACCGCGCCGCAGGTCGGCGCGTCGCGCAGCAGGCAGGCGAGCAGATCGGCATGGTTTGGCGGGCAGGTCCGGCCACCCTCGTACAGCAGGCCGCCGCACTCGAAGAACGCGACGCCCGCGGACGCACGCCAATCGGAGATCGGCTCGACGAGCTCCTCGTCCGGCGTCGGGTCCGAGGCCGGGGTGTCGCAGCCGGTCAAGGCGGCGAGGGCCGCAGACACGGCGGCTGCAAGCACTCTCATGGGGACGGCAGGCTAGCAGGTCGAGGGGCCGTGAAGCCGACTCGGATTTCTGAGGGGGATGGGGAGAGCCGCGCCTCCCGAACGCTGCATCCCGCCCCGATCGCCCCCCGAATGCGCTTGGGATGGGCTGGCACGCCTTGTGCTGAGCCACCGATGTATCGGTCCGCTCCTCTCGCCCTTCCCGCTCACCGGGATGGAGATCTCATGCTTCGACTCCGCGCCCTCCCGCTCCCCGCGCTCGCCCTCGCTGGAGCGTCGCTGCTCGCGCCCGATCCGGCCCGCGCGTGCGGCGGCTTCTTCTGCTCGAACGCGCCGATCGACCAGACCGGCGAGAAGATCGTCTTCGCGAAGCACGGCGACGAGCTCGTCACGGTCGTGCAGGTCCAGTACGCGGGCTCGGCGGAGGACTTCTCGTGGGTGCTGCCGCTGCCGGGGTTGCCGACGCTCGAGACCGGGACCGATCAGCTCTTCGCGCAGCTCGAGCAATCGACCACGCCGCGCTTCTGGCTGAACTGGCACGAGGAGGGCGTCTGCTCCTATGGCGGGCGCGGCTGGGCCGAGGCGGACGGTGACTTCGCGGGCTCGCCGACGGCGGGCGGCGCCGGTGGCGGAAACTCGGACCCGGGCGTGACGATCGTCGCGCAGGCGGCCGTCGGCCCGTACGACTCCGTCATCCTGCAGGCGACCGATCCCGACGCGCTGCTCACGTGGCTCGCCGACAACGACTACGACGTCACGCCGCGCGGACAGGAGCTGTTGCGCCTCTACGTCGATCCGACCCGCTACTTCGTCGCGCTCAAGCTCCAGCAGGAC
>CAYHCR010000599.1:0-3395 GCA_964354895.1 uncultured Myxococcales bacterium
CGCGCGCCCAGTACGGCGTCGTCGCCGGCGGCGAGCCCTACGTCGCGCTCGGCGGCGGCGCGACGCTGGTCTGCGGCCAGTTCGGCAGTTGCACGGACTCGGCCGGGGAGATCGCGCTGCCGTTCTCGTTCCGCTTTTACGGCGTCGACTACTCGCGGCTGCTCGTCTCGAGCGAAGGCGTCCTGAGCTTCACGGCGGCGGGCACGATCTCCAACCGCAATGACGCGCTCCCGAGCGCGGCGGCGCCGAACGCGCTGATCGCGCCCTGGTGGGACGATCTCGGCGCGATGAACGCGTGGAATTCGACGTCGACGCTCCGGTGGGAGCTGCAGGGCGCCGCGCCCCGTCGCGTCCTCGTCGTCGACTGGGCGGACTTCCGTCACGGCAACGATCAGCAGTCCGGCGGTGAGGACCTCTACAGCTTCCAGGTCCGCCTCTACGAGTCGACGAACATCGCCGAGATCGCGTACGTCACCGAGGGCCAGGGGCAGGACCCGAGCCGGAATTTCTCGGCGACCGCCGGCATCGAGAACGAGGACGGCTCCGAGGCGGCGTCGATCCTTCCCTGCGGCGCTTCGTGCGAGGCGGGAGACTTTCCGCGATCGACCTCGTTCCGGGTCATCCGCGAGCCGGAGCTCGTGGTCACGAGCGTGAGCGGCCCCGAGACCGTCTTCGGCGGCGGCCGCGCGTTGCTGCAGGCGACGGTCCGCAACGACGGCGGCGAGCCCGCGCTGCTGCAGTCGACCGCCTTTTACCTGTCGAGCGACCCCTTCCTCTCGTCTGACGATGTTCGGCTCGGTGGCGCGCCGGCCGTCGACGTGGCCGGGCGCGGCCGCTCCGTCCTGATCGAGCTCGACGTCGAGCTCCCCGAGGTCGCGGGTGGCCCCTACTTCGTCATCGCGGCCGCCGACGACACCGAGCTCGTCGCCGAGGCGGACGACTCGAACAACTGGACCGCGTCGACCGAGACGATCGCCGTGCGCCGCGCCGCGCCGAACCTCGCGCCGAGCTTCGTCACGCAGCCTGCGACGCTGCCCGCTGGAGGGACGACGACCGTGCGCGTTCGCCTGCGGAACACCGGTGTGCGCGACGCGGGGAGCACTCCGATCGTGATCGTGGTGAGCGCGAACTCCGTCGCGACCGCCTCGGACATCCCCGTCGGCGGCGCGGATTTCGGCATGATCGCCGCGGGCGATGGCGTCGAGCAGGACGTCGAGATCACGCTCCCGGCGACGCTGCCCCTCGACGCGGTGCCGGGCGGACCGGTCGACGGCTGGTTCCTCGCGGTGATCGCCGATCCGCTCGCGCTCGTGCCGGAGACGGACGAGCTGGACAACGCCGCGGTCAGCGTCGGCCGTATCCCGGTGGACGGCGGCGCGCTCGCGGTCGTGACCACCGCGCTGCCGGACGGCGCGGTCGGCTCCCCGTATGGCGTGCAGCTTCGCGCCTCCGGCGGTGGCGCCGCGCTGATCTGGGTCGCGACGGGCCTCCCCGCCGGCCTCTCGATCGACAATGCGACCGGCTGGCTCTCGGGCGTGCCGGGCGCCGCGGGTGAGGCCTCGGTGGTGGTCTCCGTCGCCGACGGCCTGACCTCCGCGAACGCGACGCTGGCGCTCTCGATCGCGCCCTCGACGCTGCCGCTGACGATCACCTCGCGCGAGCTCCCGGCAGCGGCCTTCGGCGTCTCGTACGAGGGTGAGCTCCAGGCGGTCGGCGGCTGCGCGCCGTACGCCTGGCGGGAGTCGACCGATCCGGTGGCGATGCCGGCCGGCCTGACGCTCTCCTCCGATGGGCTCCTCACCGGCCAGCCGCGCCTCGACGGCTCGTTCTCGTTCGAGGTCGAGGTCCGCGACGCGTGCGCCGGCGTCTCGCGCCAGTCGCTCTCCCTCCGGGTCCTCTCGCCCGGCCGGCTCACGCTCGTCTCCGACCCGCTCCCGACCGGGGTCGTCGGCGTCGACTACGAGGTCCGGCTCCACGCGGCCGGCGGGAAGGCGCCGTACACGTGGGCCGTCGTGCAGACGAAGCGCCTGCCGGGCTCGGCGGGGGACCGCGGTGACACGCTCGAGGCAGCGGCGCCTCCGGGGCTCCTCCTCTCGACGACGGGCCTGCTGGCCGGGCGTCCGACGGCCGCGGGTGTCTTCCTCGTGACGGTGCTGGCGACCGACGCCGACGGCGCGCAGGACGTCGCCACGCTCCAGCTCGCGATCCGCTACGAGCAGGGGCTGGCGATCGTCACCGGCTCCCTCCCCGACGCGGTCGCGGGGGACGACTACGCCGTCGAGCTGCTCGCGAGCGGCGGCGAGGGCTTCCTCACGTGGCGGATCATCGACGGGCAGGCGCTGCCCGACGGGCTCGCGCTGACGGCCGAGGGCCTGCTCGAGGGCTCCGCTGCGCTCGACGCGCTCGAGGGCGATGACGCGCGGCGCTTCGCGTTCATCGTGGAGGTCCGGGACGCGAGCAACCGGCTCGCGGTCAAGGCGCTCTCGATCCGGCTCCACGCCGACCGCCCGAAGCCGTGGGTCGCCCCGGTGACGGAGGCCCCTGCGGCCGATCCGGGCTGCAGCGCAGGCGGCCGGCGCGGCGGACTCGCCGGGCTCGTCGTCGCGCTCGCGCTGCTGGTCAGCCGGCGGCGAGCTTCTCGGCCGCGCGCTTCGTGAAGAGCCCCGCCGGCTGCACCTTCGAGGCCTGCTCGAGGTGCGGCCGGGCGGCGGCGGGCTCGCCGAGCGCCAGGTAGACCTCGCCGAGCACGCAGCGGCGCTCGCCCGGCGCGGGATCGAGCTCGAACGGATCTCGCGTCAGCGACATCGAGATCAGCTCGGCCGCCTCCTTGTGCTGGCCGCGCCGGTGCAGCACGAGGCCGCGGAAGTAGTCGAAGACCGCCGCGTCGTCCTCGGTCACGTTCCGCCGCGCGCGATCGGCGAGCTCCTGCGCCCGCTCGAGATCGACGCCGAGGTGCGCGAGGCAGAGGGCGAGGTTGCCCTCCACGATCGCCTTGACGATCGGCGCAGGTCCGCCGCGGGCGCAGAGCTCGAGTCCGTCCCGCGCCTTCGCGTGATCTGCCCGCGCAACGTGGATCAGGGAGAGGTCGACGCGCGCCTCGAGCTTGCGGCGCTTGCCGGGCGTCGTCGCGAGCAGCCGCTCGGCGAGGGTGATCGCCTGATCGTACCGGCCGCGCTCGGTGTGCCACGCGAGCAGGTACTCCTGGAGCCAGGCCGTCGCCGGCAGGAAGAGCAGGAAGCCCGTGACGCCAGCCAGCGCCGCGATCAGCCAGCCGTCGAGCCCGGCGACAGCGCCGATCGAGGCGCCGACCAGCGCGAGCACGGCGAACGAGAAGAGGCTCTCCCACCCAAGAAATCGCGCGAACATGGCGCGAAAGTAGCACGGCGCCTGCGGTA
>CAYHCR010000600.1:0-3388 GCA_964354895.1 uncultured Myxococcales bacterium
GAGTACGTCGATGTAGAAGCGCCGAGAACGCTCCAGGTTCTGTACGGCCAGCACCGACCGTGCTCGAATAATCTCAGGCATTCGCGACAATCCCCCTGGTCCGGCCAGAAAATATGACTGGGCTGGCCTCCGACTTTCGCGTGGGTCAACTCCTCGCGAGGTGAGCCGAAGGTGCCAGAGCCACCGGCGACGGTGTTGCTGTCGCCACGAGGCGGCGACCAACCCATGTCATCTGCTGCAACGATCTACCTCGGCCTCGACGTGCACAAGGAGTCGGTGACAATCGCGGTGCTGCCCGGCGGCGCCCTTGCGCCCACCCGGGTGGAGAAACTCCCCAATGATTTAGCGAAGATCCGACGATTCTGCGAGCGGCAGGCCCGCGAGGGCACGGTGCGCGCCTGCTACGAAGCCAGCGGCGCCGGCTACGTCTTGCAGCGCGCGATGACGGCGTGGGGGGGTACCACTGCGACGTCATCGCACCGTCCCTGATCCCGATCAAACCCGGCCAGCAGCGGAAACATGACAAGTACGACGCCGCGCAGTTGGCCCGCCTCTATCGTGCGGGTGAGCTCACCGTGGTGCGCATGCCACCGAAGCGGAGGAGCGGGTGCGTGCCGCCGCCGCGCTCGCGTTGTCGCGGCTCGGCTCGCAGGCGGCCGATGGCCTCGTCGCGGCGCTGTCGTCGCTGACCCCCGAGGCGCGGCTGCTCGCCGTCGAGGCGCTCGGTCGCTGCCGGGCCACGCAGGCGGTCGCGGCGCTGGCGGCCATCGCCGACGAGCCCCACGACGAGGTGCTCTGCGTCGCCGCCATCGACGCGCTCGCAGCGATCGGCGACGAGCCTGCGGCCGAGGCGCTCGTCGCCCGGCTCCCGCTGCCCGCGCCGCTCGGCCCCGCGGTCGCGCTGGCGCTCGCGCGCCGCGACGTCGCGCGCGAACGAGTCCAGCGGCTCGTGCGCGAGCGGCTCGAGGAGGCGCCCCAGGTCGCGCTGCTCGCCGCGCTCGCGCTGATTGGCACCGACGCCGGCGGCCACGCCGTCCTGCGCGCGCTCGCCGACGAGGACGCCGAGGTGCGCAGGGTCGCCGCCACGGCGCTCGGATCGGTGGCGCTCGCAGGCACGGCGTCGACGGAGGCGCTGCTCGCCGCCCTCGGGGACGAGGAGGCGATCGTGGCCGCCGCCGCCGCGAGCGCGCTCGGTCAGCGCGGGGATCCGGCCGCGATCCCGACCCTCGAGAGGCGCCTGCTGAACTTCCTGTCGGACGGCGCCTGGAGCGCCGCCATCGCCGCGCAGGAGGCGCTCGCCGCGCTCGGCGGCGCGTCGGCGACCGCGCTCGGGCCCGCGTTCGACGCGGCGCAGATCGAGGTTCGCAAGACCGCGCTGCGCCTCGCGGGCCCCGACGCCGTCGAGCCCGTCCTCCGCGCGCTCGCCGCGCCGCGCTGGGACGAGCGCGCCACCGCCGTCCGCAGCGCCGCGCGCCAGGCGCTCACCGCGTCGCCCGTCGATCGAGCGCGGATCGTCGCAGCGCTCGAGGCGCTCGCCGCGACGGAGGCGGACGAGGCCGTCTTGCAGGCGCTCGCGACCGCGCGCGCCGCGCGTGGCGCCGCATGAGCGTCGAGGAGGATCGGCCGAACCTCGGCCTCGAGGAATTCCGCCTCCTCGCCGAGCTCGTCTATGACCACTGCGGGATCCGCTTCCGCCCCGACCACCGCTTCCTCCTCGAGCGTCGCCTCGCGCCGCGGCTGCGCGCGCTCGGCCTGCGGGACTTCACGGCCTACCGCCAGCGGCTCCGGTTCGGGGAGGGCCACCGCGCCGAGCTCGAGGCGGCGATCGAGGTCCTGACCACCCACGAGACCTACTTCTTTCGCGAGCCGAACCAGCTGCGCGCCTTTACACGGGACGTGCTCCCCGCGCTCCACGAGCGGCGGGCACAGGAGCGCCGCCTGCGCCTCTGGAGCGCCGGATGCTCGACGGGCGAGGAGGCCTACACGATCGCGATGCTGCTGCTCGAGGACGAGCGCTTCGCCGGCTGGGACCTCGAGGTCTTCGGCAGCGATCTGTCGCGCAAGGTGATCGGCACCGCGCGCCGGGGCGAGTACGCGCCCGGCGCCCTGCGCAGCACGGAGCCCGGCCGCCGGGAGCGCTTCTTCGAGGAGCGTCCCGGCGGGCGCGTGGCGGTGACCGAGGAGGTCCGTCGCCTCGTCTCGTTCGGCCACCTGAACCTGCTGGACGCCGATCTGCTCGGCCTCGTCGGCAAGGTCGACGTGATCTTCTGTCGCAACGTGCTGATCTATTTTGACGTCGAGGCCCGCAAGCGCGTCGTGAAGAGCCTCTTCGAGAAGCTCTTCCCGGGCGGCTGGCTGCTGCTCGGGCACGCGGAGAGCCTGCTGAACGTCACGACCGACTTCGAGCTCGTGCACCTCGTCGACGACCTCGTCTACCGCCGTCCCGGAGGCCGCGCATGAAGGGCCCGATCCGGGTGCTGATCATCGACGACTCGGCGTTCAACCGACGCGCGCTCGCCGCGCTGCTCGCGGGCGCCTCCGACGTGGAGGTCGTCGGGCGCGCCGCCGACGGTGCGGAAGGATTGCGCCTCGCCGAGGAGCTCAAGCCCGACGTCATCACGCTCGATCTCGCGATGCCGCAGCTCGACGGCTTCACCTTCCTGCGGCTGCTGCAGAGCCGGGCCCCCACGCCCGTGATCGTGATCAGCTCGTACGCGCGGCGCGGCGACGTCTTCAAGGCGCTCGAGCTCGGGGCGTTCGATTTCCTGGCGAAGCCGAGCCGCGCTGGCGCAGGCGCGATGGAGGCGCTGGGCGCAGAGCTGCTCACGAAGGTGCGGCAGGTCCGGCTGCTGCGTCGGCAGAGCGCGCCCACGCCGGCGCCCGTCGGCGGCCGCTCGCGACTCGTCGTGATCGGCGCCTCGACCGGCGGTCCGCCCGCGATCTCCCGCATCGTCGCCGCGCTGCCAGCCGCGCTCCCCGCCGCAGTGGTGATCGCGCAGCACATGCCGCCGAAGTTCACCGCCGCCTTCGCGGAGCGGCTCGCGAAGGGCGCACCGCTGCCCGTGCGCGAGGCGACGGACGGCGAGGCGCTCGGGGCGGGCGTCGTGCTCGTCGTGCCGGGTGGCGCCAACACGGTGCTCTCGCGCGGTCGCCGTGGGGTGACGGTCAGCGTGCTCCCGCCGGCGACCGGCGATCGCTTCGTGCCGTCGATCGATCGGCTCTTCGCGAGCGCGGCCGAGGCGTTCGAGCGCGACGTGCTCGGGCTCGTGCTGACCGGGATGGGTGACGACGGCGTGCGCGGCGCGAGGGCGATCCGCGCCCGCGGGGGGCGCGTCATCGCGGAGCACCGATCCACCGCCGTGATCTGGGGCATGCCCAAGGAGGTCGT
>CAYHCR010000601.1:0-3385 GCA_964354895.1 uncultured Myxococcales bacterium
GGCGGCGGGTGCGTTCAAGCGCGGAGTGGGGGGCGGTCGGCCGGACGGTCACGCTCGAAGCGAACCTCACGGCAAAGCTGAACGACCCCGGCTTCATTGGCGACGTGCCGCCCCTCCTCCGCACCGGCCTCACGTACGACGCCGCGTCCGCTTGGTCGGCCGTGCACGAGGCGGTGATCTCGAAGGTCGCCGGGGAGCCGTGGAAGGGCGAGCGAACTCCGACGCAACACACGCCACGGCGAAAGTAGGCCCGGCCGTCGAGAGAACCCGCCGTGGCCACCTGCCCGCAGGAGGCTTCGCCTCGTCGGCGGCGCAGCACGCTGCTCACGGAGCGAGCGTCAGGAGGCTCCCGCGAACGCCGAAAGGAACGCCCGCGTGACCAGCGTTCGGCCAAGGCAAGCATCCTTTCCCAACGCCGTCTGTCGATCCCCGCGATCGTCGGCCCGTGGCCTCCGCCCGAACCGACACCAGCCCGGTGCCGTGAACGGTTGCCGGAGCAGAGGGCGCATCCGCACGCCGCCAGTCGTCTGCGAGACTCGCCGGATGCTCCGCTTCCTCGGCCACGCCCTCCTCGCGCTCCTCGCGCCGGGCCCGGCCGTCCGCCACCTGCTCGCCGAGAACCTCGCCCTCCGCCAGCAGCTCGCGGTCCTCCGGCGCTCGGTGCCACGGCCGAGGCTCCGGCCGCCGATCGGCTCTTCTGGATCGCGCTCTCTCGGAGCTGCACGGGATGGCGCGCTGCCCTCGCCATCGTGTCACCCGCGACCGTCGTCGCCTGGCAACAGCGTGGGGCTGGCTCGTCAACATGCCCGAGGAGAGCTTCGCGTCGCTGCTGGCGAAGCACGCTTGACTCGCCGCCACCGAGCCACTCGTAACCCTTGCACATCGCTACGCATAGTGTAGCGTTCCGCCAGAGGTTTGATCGTGGCCAACCCTGGTGCCCTGCGCGACTGGATCGAGGCGCTCCCCTCCGCAGGGCGCTACTCGTTCACGCGCGCGGAGGCCGCCGCGGCCTTCGCCCGCTCCGACGCGGCGATCAAGATGACGCTCTACCGGCTCAAACGGACCGGCGCGATCGTCAGCCCACGCCGGGACTTCTTCGTCGTGGTCCCGGCGGAGTACCGGGCCGCCGGGTGCCCGCCCCCGAGCTGGTTCGTCGACGACCTGCTCCGCCACCTCGGACGCAGGTACTACGTCTCGCTGCTCTCCGCTGCCGCGCTGCACGGCGCCGGACACCAGCAACCGATGGCCTTCCAGGTGATCGCCGACGCGATCGAGCGAGACATCGAGGTCGGCCGCGTGCGGATCGAGCTTCATGCCAGCAACCTCGTCACCGGCGCCGCCACGATGCGGTTGCCGACGGAGACGGGCACGATGGTCGTCGCCACGCCAGAGACGACCGCGTTCGATCTCGTGCGTTTCCACGCCTCCTGCGGCCACTGGAGCAACGTCGCCACCGTGCTCGGCGAGCTCGCTGCGCGTCTGGACCCGGCGCTCCTCGCGGCCGGGAGCCAGCGCGTCGCGCGGAGCGACGTCCAGCGCCTCGGATGGCTCCTCGACCTCGTCGGCCACCGCCGGCTCGCGCTCGCGCTCGAGGAGACGCTGGTCGACCATCGCCTCGCGCCCACGCTCCTGAGCCCGGGGCGGGACGCGGCCGGCGCAGAGCGGAACGATCGTTGGCGCCTCGTGATCAACGACGTGGTGGAGCCAGATTCGTGATCCCGCGGGCGAACATCACCGGCTGGCGCAGCGCCGCGCCCTGGCCCGAGGACGGTCACGTCGAGCAGGACCTCGTGCTGGCCCGCGCGCTCGTCGAACTCTTCCAGCGACCGAGGTTCGCTGAAGCTGCGGCCTTCCGCGGCGGGACGGCCCTGCACAAGCTCTACTTCTCGCCGCCCGGTCGCTACTCGGAGGATCTCGACTTCGTCCAGCTTCACGCGGGCCCCATCGGGCCACTCGTCGCGGAGGTGCGGGCCGCGCTCGACCACTGGTTGGGAGAGCCGAGCTGGAAGAGCGGCGAGGGCCGCTTCACGCTCGTCTACCGCTTCTCGACGACTTCGACGCCGGTCGTCTCGCGTCGCGTGAAGATCGAGTTCAATACGCGCGAGCACTTCTCGGTCCACGGACTCTGCTCGCGTTCGCTCGAAGTGACGAATCCGTGGTTCACGGGGGCAGCGAAGATCTCGACCTACACACTTCCCGAGCTGCTCGGCACGAAGCTCCGCGCTCTCTACCAGCGGCGAAAGGGACGAGACCTGTTCGACCTCCGGCTTGCGCTCGATCATCCGGAGTTCGACGCATCTGCCACCGTCTCCGCGTTCGATCGATACATGTCGCACGGCGGGACACCCGTCAGCCGGGCGCAGCTCGAAGCAAACCTCGAGGCCAAGCTGAACGACCCCGGCTTCGTGGGCGACGTGCCGCCCCTCCTCCGCACCGGCCTCACGTACGACGCCGCGTCCGCTTGGTCGGCCGTGCACGAGGCGGTGATCTCGAAGGTCGCCGGGGAGCCGTGGAAGGGCGAGCGCGTTTCGACGAAGCGCACGCCGCGCGGCAGGTAGGCATCTCCGCTCGAGGGTGCTCGGTCTCCTGCGAGAGTTGTGCGGCCGACTCGGGAACGCGCCCGAGCCCCAGACGCGGCCACGAAGTTCGCGCGGCACCTGACGCGGTCCGAGTACGCGTGAGGCAGTCGCCAGTCGGATGACCTCCCGCTGGCGCGCCGCCCCCTCGCCCCTGGTACCCTGGCCGCATGCCCGGCCTCGAACACGAGCACGCAGTCCGCGCCGCCGCCTTCGCCTGGTTGCGGGAGCAGCAGCGACGCGCCGGCGGCGAGGTCCTCGCTCGCGACCTGCTCGAGCAGGGCTTCGTCTACGACGGAGTGCGCGTCCCGATCGTCGGTCCGAAGGGGATCTTCAAACCGGCGGTGCTCGTCCACCCGCTGTCGATCTGCACGAAGGCGCCGAAGCGCGGCGTCCCCGCACCATACGAAGATCGCTTCACCGATTCGGATCTCCTCGAATACAAATATCGGGGCACCGACCCGAACCATCGCGACAACGTGGGCCTGCGAAGCGTCATGCAGCATCGACTGCCGCTGGTGTACGTGCGCGGCATCGAGCCCGGCTGGTACCTCCCGGTCTACCCGGTCCGGATCGTGGCCGACGAGCCGCTGGCCCTCTCGTTCCATGTCTCGTTCGACGACGCAGGGGCTTCGACCTCCCCGCTGCTCGCCAGCGAACGCGCGCCCCCCGAACGTCGCTACCGAACCGCAGAGGTGCTCCAGCGCATCCACCAGGCCGCGTTCCGCTTCCAGGTGATGGACGCCTACGGCGGCTCCTGCTCGATCTGCCGCATCAAACACGACGCACTGCTCGACGCCGCCCACATC
>CAYHCR010000602.1:0-3383 GCA_964354895.1 uncultured Myxococcales bacterium
GCTGTCCGAACCGGCATGTCCAACGAACTGCGGATTCTGGTGAGCGTCAACAGCTCCGACGTGGCTCGCCGCGTGTCAGCTGAGGTCACACGACCGCGCACGGCCGCCTTCGTGGCTCCAGCCTACGCACATGCCAGGCGAGCCGAGCACCGCAACTGGCTGTACGACTTCTCAGTTGGAGTGCACCCGGTCGTCAGCCCGGAGCCTCGCCGGCTCGTCGGACTTCCGTTGGAGGCCGAACGAACTCGCAAGCGCCTGCGGCTCCGTGCTCTCCTGCGCGCATGCCCGCCCGCACCGATGCCGAGTTCGTCGAACTGCGCGCTGTGCTGCAGCGACTCAGGAAGAAGCTGCTCGACGGATCGTCGCGGAACAGCCTGCTCAACTTTCGCCACTCGGTCGCGAAGTCCGTGCGGCTGGTCAACGACGGGCCTGCTCGGATCTTCGAGGCGCTCACGGACGGCAAGGCGTTGCGCTTCCTTCCCGTAGAACCGTGGCCGGAGGAGGGCGCGTCGAAGACCCTCGACCTGCCGTTGTTCGCCTCGGCCGAGCTCGATGCGACGGAGCGAGAGCGCAGAGCCGAACCGAGCTCCAACCGCGCGCGCGAGGTCGCGCGAAAGCGCGGAATCAACACGTCGTGGGAACTCTCCGCGGCGCTCGCGGGCGCGAACCGCGAGTGCATGGAGCTGCAGACGCTCTTGTTCCCCGGCGACCTCGACCTGGTGCTTCGCCGCATGGACCAGCAGGCGAAGTTGTGCGTCAACGAGACGGGCGCGAACTTCCTGCACCTCATCTTCGGATTCGTCGCTTGGGGCGAAGCGGCGAACGGACCGCCCGCGGACGCGCGCGCAGCCCCGCTCCTCCTGGTGCCCGTGCAGTTGCTCCGGGGAGAGCTGGGTCGGTCCCGGGCGCGGTCCTATTCGCTCAGGTCTTCGGGCGAGTCATGGGCCACGAACGCGACGCTGGTCGAAAAGCTCCGGCGAGACTTCGGCGTCGACCTCCCGGTCATCGAGGAGGACGAGGCGTTGCCGGGCTACTTCGCGAGGGTCGAACAGGCTCTCGAGCGAAGCGGCGGACACGCGAAGCTGAGCCGAAGCGTGTCGCTCGGCCTGGTGTCGTTCGGCAAGGAGTTGATGTTCCGAGATCTCGATCCCGACGGTGCGTTCGCTGAGCGCGTCCTCGGACACGAGCTCGTACAACGTCTCGTGCTGCGACGCCCCGACGGCGACGAGGGCGAAGCGGCCGGCCCGGCGTCGCTCCAGCACTTCCAGATCGACGATCCCGCGAGCCTGCCCCGCCCGCTTCCTCCGCTCGTCATGGACGCGGACAGCTCGCAGCACGCGGTGCTCATCGACGTCGAAGGGGAGAAGAGCCTCGTCGTTCGTGGGCCGCCCGGGACGGGGAAGTCGCAGACGATCGCGAACCTGATCGCGTCGCGGCTTCGGGCAGGGAAGAAGGTGCTCTTCGTCGCTGAGAAGCGCGCAGCTCTGGACGTCGTCCTGCGGCGCCTCGAGAAGGTCGGACTCGGCGAATTCTGCCTCGCCGTCCACGGGACCGAGTCGCAGAAGGCGGAGCTCCTGAAGAGCCTCCAGCTCCGCATGAATCTCGTGCCACCGGCGCCGGAGGACGTGCAGCAGGCCGCGAAGAAGAGGGCGGCTCTGGATGCTGCACGCTCCAGGCTCAACGCGTACGTGGCGGGGCTTCACGCGATCGATCCGACGACCGGCCTGAGCCCGTTCGTCGTGCTGGGTCGAGCGCGCAAGGTGGCGGACGAGCTGCCGGCGGACGTGGCCCGCGCCGTTCGAGAGCTGCGGCTGGCCGACGCTCGACAGCTCGATGCCGATCGCGTCGCGCGAGCGACTGCGCTCGTCGCGGACTACGGCCGCCGCGTCGAGGACGCAGGCCTGTCGGCCGGGACGACCGTACAGGCCCTTCCGTGGCGCGGCGTGCAGCGTGCAGATCTGACCAACGAGAACCTGGAGCAGGCCGTCGACCTCGCGAAGCGCTGGCTCGACCGGGTGGCGGTTGCGGTGACACGCCACGAGGACGAAGAGCGGGCGATCGGGACCGCGCTTCCGGCGGCGCTCCGCGAGGCGACGACCGCCCTCGAGGCGCTGCGTGCAAGCGTGCCGGCTGCGTCGCTCGGCCAGAGCGACGCGGCGCGGGTCGTCGAGCAGACCCCCGGCACCGAAGCCCTGGCGGCGGCCGTCGCCTCTCGCCTCGAGGCCGACCGCCTCTGGGCGGCACAGGCAGGCGGGTGGCAGGCGGCGCGTGGCTGGTCGGACGACCGGTGGCGCACCATGGCGGCGCGGGTGCACGAGGCGGAAGGACGGTTCGGCCGTGGCTTCACGCGGCAGGAGCTGCGAACGGCCGGCGCGGAGCTGGAGCGCCTCGCCGAGAACCTGCGCCGCGCTGGCGCGCTCGCCGAAGAGCTCTGCGGTGCGATCGGCTTCACGGGTCGACTCGAGCTTCGCGCCGCTCTCGCGCTGCTGGCGTCGATCGCGCGCGCTGGTTCGCTCCCTGTTGCTGCCCTCGTCCTCCGCTCCGAGGCGCTGGCCTCGAGCACGGCGCCGTCGGAGCTGGATCGCCTCGAGTCCACCGCCGCGGAGCTGAAGGCGGCGTCGATCGCGGCGGCAGCGCCCTTCGCTGCGGGAGAGCAGCCGTCCGAGGAGGGCGCTCGGGCCGATCTGCAGGCGCTGGTCGGCGCGCCCGGCGTCTTCCCGTGGTTGCTCTCCGGACGCTACCGGGCCGCGCTGGCTCGATTCCGGCTCGCCGTCGGCCGGCGAGCCGGGCGGTCCGCAGCCGAGGAGGAGCTTCGCGCGTGGGTCGCTGCGCAGGGTGCGAGTCGCGAGTTCGGGCGGGCCGACGGGTTGCTGGCGATGTTCGGCACGCGCGCCGCCGGGGTCGAGTCGCCGTTCGCGGACGCGCGGCGCGTCCTCGACTGGCGTCGCGAGTGCGAGGCGGCACTCCGCGGGCTCGATGCGACCACTGCGCACGACCTCCTCCGCGCGCTCTGGAGCGCCGACGGGGCGACGATCACCGCTGCGAGCGATGGTGTCGCGAAGGCCACGCCGTTCGTCGCGCCGCTCCTCGCGACCTCGTCGGGAGCCGCGGGCGCCTGCGCACTGACCACCGCGAGGTTCGGCAACGCAGGGGCGCTCGAGTGGCGGTCGGCGCTCGAGCAGCTCGAACGAGACCGGCAGTTGGGCGAAGCCTTCGAGCGCGAAGTCGATCCGAACTGCGGGGCGGCGGACCTCTCGCTGGGCCAATTCGCAGCCTCATGTCGAGAGGTCGATCACGCCCGAGCCGCCGATCGATCTTCGCTCGCGAGCGCTGACAGGACCGATGCAAATAGTTGCTGCGCGGGCCCGAACCCTGTGATCGGC
>CAYHCR010000603.1:0-3381 GCA_964354895.1 uncultured Myxococcales bacterium
AAAGATCGGTCGCGCGCACGAGGACGAGACCGCGCGCACCGCACAGGTGCTCGAGGAGCTCTTCGAGCGCGCGCAGGAGCTCTGGGGGCTGTCGGATCCGGCGCAGGTCGGCGAGGCGCTGCTCGGACTGGCGATGGAGAAGATCCCGTCGGACGCGGGCTCCTTCTTCCTCGCGGACATCTCCGGCGACGACCTCGCGTTCGCGGCCGTGCGAGGGCCCAAGGCCAAGGAGCTCCTGCGCAGCAACATCCGCGTCCCGATGGGCGTCGGGATCGTGGGCTTCTGCGCGGTGGAGGGCGTCGGCCTCGCGATCAACGACGCGCAGCGCGACCCGCGCTTCTACCAGCGCGTCGGCGAGCAGATCGGCTACGAGACGAAGAGCGTGCTCTGCGCGCCGGCCTATACGGGCGGCCGCACGTTCGGCGCGCTGGAGCTGGTCAACAAGCGCGGCTCGTCGAGCTTCACGCAGGGCGAGCTCTCGATCCTCGCCTACCTGGCGATGCAGGGCGCGCAGTGGCTCGAGCGCCACAGCGCCAAGCAGCTCTGATGGGGCCGGCCGCCCTGATGGTTCCGCAGCCCTGATGCCGCCGCGCCACGCAGCAGCGACATTTGCCGCGCTGCTCGTCGCGCTGGCGGCCGGGCCCGCGGCGGCGGAGCTCTGGATCTGGACCGACGGCAAGGGCGAGGAGCGCTGGACGGACGATCCGTCGAGCGTGCCGCCGGAGCAGAAGAGCACGCTGCGCCGCGCGGACGATCCGACGCGCCCCGAGGACGAGGACGGCGGGAGCTACAGCTCCGTCGACGCGCGCAACGAGGCGCCGCCCGAGGAGTCGCCGGACGAGAAGCGGCGGCGCGAGAAGCGGGAGCAGCAGCAGCGGCTGCTCGAGGTCGAGCTCTCGCAGAAGGAGCAGGAGCTCGAGGAGCTGCGGCGGGCCCACACGAAGGCCGAGAACGAGCATCGGCGCTTCAAGTACGGCGGGCGGGTCGGCGCGTTCGAGCGGGGCGAAGGCGCGCGCGTGGAGGCCGAGCAGCTGCGCGTGCGAAAGGAGAACGCCGAGAAGCAGCTCGACGCGCTGCGTGGCCGGATCGAGCTGCTGCGGGATCGCTGATCAGGCGTCGAGCGCGGCGTCCGGCTCCTGCTTGAGCAGCTCGCGCAGCAGCACCGTGGCATAACTTCCGGCTGGCAACGAGAAGCGCAGCTCGATCCCGTCCTCGAGCGCCGCGAGCGCCACCTGCAGCGGGATCGCGAGCGGCCGCCGTGCGCCGGGCGCGTCCGGCTCGGCGGCGAGCATCGCCTCGTCCACCCCGAGCGACGCGAGCGCCTCGGCCTCCATCGCCGCGACGACGCCCTCGGGCCGGGGCCGCACCTTCGCGCCCGGCAGCGGGCCGGAGGGGCTGCACTCGAAGGCCTGTACGCGGGGCGTGTCGACCGCCGGATCCGTGCAGAGGAACGGCGCGCCGTTCACGAGCTTGAGCAGCACGTCGCCCGCGAGCGCGGTCCGCCAGCTGCCATCCTGTACGCGCCGCGTGAGCACGCGGTTGAAGACCTCGCTCTGCAGCGCGGAGATCGCGAGCCGGCGCAGCCTGCGATCCTTCCCCATGCGCCGCGCGCGGGGATCATCGCGCCTCGCGAGCAGCGCCGCGCCGACCTCGGCGTTGTCGCCCGCGCGGCCGAAGCGCTGCGGGCCGTAGAAATTCGGGAGCCCCGTCGTCGCGAGCGCGGCCGCGATCGCCTCCGCACGCGCGAGCCCGCCCTCCGGCACGCCGCGCAGCCGCAGCGTGAAGTCGTTGCCCGCGAGGTGGCCGGTGCGCAGCTTGTTGCCGTGGCGGATCGCCTCCAGCAGCTGGAAGCCCTGCGCCTCGTCCGGGAGCGCGGCCGGCAGCCGCTCCCTCGCGCGCGCGGGATCGACGTCGGGCACGGAGAGCCACTGCGTCGTCCGCGCGAAGCGATCCTTGAGGCCCGCGCAGCCGACGTCGCGCTCGGCGACGGCGAGGCGCCGGGCGACCTCGCGCACGAGCTCCCGGGTGTCGAGGCCCCGCTTCTCGAGCCGCAGGAAGGTGTGCGGGCCATCGCCGGACGCGGGATAGAGCGGCCGCTCGTCGACGCGGAAGTCCTCCGGCGAGACCTTCGCCGCGCCGCCGCAGCCGGGCAGCGCTGCGGTCACGTACGGCAGGGGGGCCATCACTCCTCCAGCATGCCGAAGAGCAGCTTCACCTTGCGCGTGAGCTGCTCGTTGGCGACCCGCGAGAGGTGCTCACCGACGCCGAAGAGGAGCGCGAACATCACCTGCTGCAGAGCGTCGAGCAGCACCGTGTGGGCCGCGACGCCGGAGCTCTGCGCCGCGGCGTCGAGCCGCCCCAGCACGCGGTCCTCCTCCAGCGAGCCCTCCGCGTCGGGGGTGACGCCGAGGAAGAGCCCGTGCCGGGCCGGATCCGCGAGCGCCGCGACGAACGCCGCGCGGGCCTGCGTCGCCGCGCCATGCTGCGTGGCCTCCGCGGTGATCTCGCGGAAGATCTGGTTGAAGACGCGCACGATCGGCGGCAGCGAGTGCGGCGGGCGGACCTGACCGAAGCCCGCGGGCCGATCGCTCGAGGCGATGCTCACGAGTCCGGCGATCGAGAGCTGGCGCAGCGCGCGCAGGATCTCGACCGGGCTCAGGCCCAGATCGTCGGACAGCCGCGTCGGCGTCGTCGGCCCGCGTTCGAGTCGCCGCAGCAGCTCGCGCTGATCGGGGTTGAGCGTGGTCTCGGGCACCGCCGCGGCGCGCACCATCGCGTCGTGCGGGATCGGCTCGCGCAGCAGCCCGAGCTCGTCGAGCTGACGCAGCCCGTCGAGCAGCAGGGCCTGGGTGGGGAGGCCCGGCGTGATCACCGGCTCGTCTCCGGCCTGCGTGAGGACGAACGCCGCGTCGGGCTCCAGCAGGATCCCCTGGAAGACGAGCGAGACCTGCTTGCGGATCGCGCTCCAGAGCTCGCTCGCGGTGATGAATCCGCGCTCGACGAGCAGGCGCCCGAGCCGCCGTCCGGCTGCGGGCTCCGTGACGATCGACGCGAGCTGCTCGGCGGAGAGCGCGCCGTCATGGACGAGGATCTCGCCGAGCCGATCGCCCGGCCGCGACGACGACGCGCCGCGGACCTCGCCGTCGAGGAAGAGCAGGCTGCGCTCTCCGAGGCGGCCGGAGACCCGCAGCGTGCCCGAGAGCCGCGCCTGCGAGACGAGCGTCACGAGGTCCGCGAAGGCGATGCGCGAGAGGTCGCCAGCCAGCACCAGCGGCCCGGTCGCCGGCGGCGTGCCATCCTCGGCGCGCAGCCCGAGGATCAGCCGTTCGTGGGTCGCGACCAGCCCGAACCGACCGGCGTGGCTCGACGAAGGCGGCCCGG
>CAYHCR010000604.1:0-3377 GCA_964354895.1 uncultured Myxococcales bacterium
CGGGCGGGATCTTGTTCGCCGAGTGATCGCGCAGCGAGACGTTCGCGAGCGCCATCCAGTCGAGGAAGCCGTCGCCGCCGAAGATCGCGCGCGCGCCGCCGGAGAAGGCGAAGCCGCTCGCGGCGAAGGTCTCCTCCTGATCGCCGCCGACCGGATCGTTGCGCGTGATGCCGTTCATCCGGAAGGTCAGGAAGGTGTCGAACGCGCTCTCGCCGCGCCGGCTGTCCTTGAGGTTCGACCAGCCCGCGGAGAGCTCCACGCCGGTCACGCGCGTGCTCGACTCCAGCTCCTCGCCGCTCGCCTTGCTCGTCGTGCCGGCGATCTCGCGCACCAGCGAGAGTCGCGCGCCGAAGCCCCTGGGGTGGCCGAAGAGCAGCGTCGCGATCTCGCGATCGCTGGCGTCCGCCGGGAACTCGCCGCCGTTGTGGACGAGCCGGTAGTAGGTGAGGTCCCGCACGGCGTCGAGGTTGTTGATGGTCGGGTCGCGGTTGAGCGCGGCGCCGACCGTGAAGCCGAACGCGGGCTCGCCCCAGAGGAAGGCGCCGGTCGGGTTCGTGCCGAGGTCGAGATCGAGCCGCAGGTGCTCGAGGCCGATGCGCCCCGGGAACAGGTAGAGGTCGGTGTCGTCCTCGAACGCGAGGTTGCCGGCGAGGCCGGCCTTGCGGGCGCCGGTGGCGTTCGCGGCCGTCGGGAGCAGCAGCGCCGCGAGCAGCGCGGCCGGGAGGAAGCGACGGATCTTCATGGTGCCCTCGGGTCAGACCTGTATGGCAATCGAAAAGGGATGCAGCGTAGCGCGTGGACCGGCGGGCCGGCTACCCGGCGCAGCTGACGCCGCAGGGGCCGTTGCGGCAATCGCCGAGCGCCTGGGCGTCGCTGATGCCGCCGAGGTTCGCGAACCCGCAGCCCTGCAGGCAGGCGTCGTCGCCCGCGGGACAGGCAGTGGCGCAGTCGACGAGCGCGACGCAGTCCTGGTTCGAGAAGCAGGTGTTCACCTGCGGCTCGCACAGCACCATCAGGCAGGACTGGCAGGCGTCCAGCCGCGTCGCGCCGGGACAGGCCACCGGGCACGAGCGCGCCGAGCAGTCGCCCAGCCGCGCGGCGAGCGCGATGCCGCCCTCGTTCGCCGCCGCGCAGCCATGGTTGCAGGCGGTGTCGCCGGGGATGCAGTGCGAGATGCACTCGATGAAACCGCCGCAGGAGGGAGAGGCGCCGCAGCCGCAGAAGACAGGCTCGCAGGCCTGCACGAGGCACGCCTCGCAGTCGTCGTCGGCCGCGCACGCGGGACCCGCGCCACCGGCAGCGCTTCCGCCCGCGCCCCCCGCAGAGATCCCTCCCGCGCCACCTGAAGCGCCTCCTCCGGCGCCGCCTGCAGAGACTCCTCCGGCGCCGCCTGCAGAGACTCCTCCCGCGCCGCCAGCAGAGCTTCCCCCTGCGCCACCTGCAGGAATTCCCCCCGCGCCACCGCCACCCTCCGCCGGCTCGGAGCCGTCGAGCGAACAGGCGAGACCGGCGACCACGAGCACCACGAAGGAGAGCCACGGCAGGATCGAACGAGCGCGCATGGGCCGGAGAAGAGCAGAGGCGGACGCGGCGGGGCAAGGTGCGCGGCGGCACCCCGCGCCAGCGTCGCGCGCGATTCTTGCGCCCGGTCGCGGCGCCGCGACGCCGGGACGACCCCGTCCGACCGTCAGGCCCGTCGCCCGAGCACCCGCGGCAGCGCCCCCTCGAACTCCTCGCGCAGCGCCGCCACCGTCACGGCCCGCAGCCCCTCGATCTCGAGCGTCTCCCCGCCCGCCGTGCCGAGCACATGAAACGGCACCTTCGCCTCCCGCACCACGCGATCGATGATCGCGAACTGCGAGGGCTCATAGGCGATGACGACGCGGCTGGGCTCCTCCGAGAAGAGCCGCGCGTGCAGCGGTCCCGTCCCGGGGATGGACACCTTTGCGCCACGGCCTCCGGCGAGACACATCTCCGCGAGCGCGACCGCGAGCCCGCCGTCCGAGCAGTCGTGCGCCGCGCGGGTCAGCCCCGCCCGCACGAGCGTGCGGATCGCGGTCTGCACGGCCCGCTCGAGCCGCAGATCGAGCCGCGGCGGGAGGCCGGCGGTCTTTCCGTGCAGGCCTGCCAGCCACTCCGAGCCGCCGAGCTCGCCGGTCATCGTGCCGAGCAGCGCGAGCTCGAGCCCGTCCGACGGCAAGCCGATCCGCGAGGTGCGCGCGACGTCCGGCAGCAGCCCCACGACCGCGCAGGTCGGCGTCGGGAAGATCCCGCGGCCTTCGGTCTCGTTGTAGAGGCTGACGTTGCCGGAGACGACAGGGATGCCGAGCTCGCGACAGGCGTCGGAGATCCCGCGCACCGCCTCGGCGAACTGCCACATGATCTCGGGCCGCTCGGGGTTCCCGAAGTTCAGGCAGTCGGTCAGCCCGATCGGCTCGCCGCCCGCGACGCTCACGTTGCGCGCCGCCTCGGCGACCGTGAGGCGGGCGCCCTCGAACGGGTCGAGGTACACCATGCGCGACGGGCAGTCCGTGGAGATCGCGACACCTTTGCTGCCGTGGTTGAGCCGCACGACCGCCGCGTCGCCCTCGCCCGGCCGCACCACCGTGCCGGTGCCGACCATGTGGTCGTACTGCCGGAAGATCCAGCTCTTGCTGCCGATCGTCGGGCGGCCGAGCAGCGCGAGCAGGTCTGCGGCCGGATCCGCCGGCGCCGGGATCGTGAGCGGATCGAACGCCTGCAGCGCGTCGAGCCAGATGGGCCGCGCCATCGGCCGCTCGTAGACCGGCGCGCCGTCCGTGAGCGGCCCGATCGGCAGCTCACCGCAGAGCTGTCCCCCTTCGAGCAGGCGGAGCTTGCCGCCGGCCGTGACCTCGCCGACGACCGCGACGTCGAGATCCCACTTCTCGAAGATCGCGATCACCTCGTCCTCGCGCCCCTTCGCGGCGACGATCAGCATCCGCTCCTGCGACTCGCTGAGCATCACCTCGTAGGGCGTCATGCCCGTCTCGCGGCGCGGCACGCGATCGACGTGCAGATCGAGCCCGTTGCCCGCGCGGCCCGCCATCTCGACGCTCGAGGACGTCAGCCCCGCGGCGCCCATGTCCTGGATGCCGACGACGGCGGTCGTGCGGAAGAGCTCGAGGCACGCCTCGAGGACCTTCTTCTCGGTGAACGGATCGCCGACCTGGACGGTGGGGCGCTTCTTGAGCGCCTCGTCGTCGAAGCTGTCGGAGGCCATCGTGGCGCCGTGGATGCCGTCCTTGCCCGTCTTGGCGCCGAAGTAGATGACGGGGTTGCCGACGCCCTCGGCGCGGCCGAGGAAGATGGCGTCCGCGCGCACGAGGCCGAGCGCAAACGCGTTAACGAGGTTGTTG
>CAYHCR010000605.1:0-3367 GCA_964354895.1 uncultured Myxococcales bacterium
CGAGGGCGAGCGCGGGGAGGAGGAGCACGAGCGTGGCGAGCAGACGCGCCATGCCTCCCGGCTACCACGAGGGGCGGGCGCGCCCGAAGCCCCCTCCTGTGGACGGCTTCGCGCCGGGGCTCGGCTCTGTTATCTGGCGCTCATGTTCCGGATCCCCGACCGCACACTGCGCGATCTCCGCTGGCCCGAACTCCTGCGCGCGATCGCCGCCCGCGCCTCCACCGTGTTCGGCGCCGAGCTCGCGCTCGCGTTGCCCTTCCTCGACTCGGCGGGCGAGGTGGAGCTCTCGCTCGCGCGCATCGCCGAGGCGCGGCGGCTCTCGGAGGCGCAGCTGCCCCTCCCGCTGCACGGGCTCGAGGACAGCCGCGAGGCGCTCCGCAAGGCCTCCAAGCGCGCCATGCTCGAGCCGCTCGAGCTGATGGGCGTCGCGCGGCTCGCCCGCGGCGTCGGCCGCGTCAAAGCGCACCTGCGCAGCCACCCCGAGGCGCCGCTGCTCGGCGAGCTCGCCGCAGAGCTGCCCGACGTCGCGCCGCTCGCCTCCCGCATCGACGGCTGCTTCGAGGAGTCGGGGCGGATCCGAGACACGGCCTCGAGCCAGCTCGCTTCGCTGCGAGATCGCGCCCGCGGCCTGCACGGCACGATCAAGCGGCGGCTCGAGGAGAAGCTGCGGGACGAGCAGTTCTCGATGTATCTGCGCGAGAGCTACGTCTCGATCCGCAACGACCGGTACGTCGTCCCGGTCAATTCCTCGTTCCAGCAGAACGTGCCCGGCATCGTGCACAACGCGAGCAACACGGGGCAGACGCTCTTCGTCGAGCCGGACTTCCTCGTCGGGCTCGGCAACGATCTGGCGATCGCCGAGTCGATGATCGCAGAGGAAGAGCGGCGCATCCTCACCGAGCTCTCGGAGGCCGTCGGGGATCGCAGCGAAGAGCTCGCCTCGAGCGTCGAGCGGATCGCGCTGCTCGATCGCGTCGAGGCGTGCGGCAAGCTCGCTGCAGAGCTGCGCGCGCACGACCCGCTGCTCGGCGCCGCGAGAGACGGCCTGCAGCTGCGTCAGGCGCGCCACCCGCTGCTCGTGCTCTCAGGGCGCGCGGTGGTCGCCAACGAACTGCGCATCGCGGCGGACGAGCGCGTGCTGGTGGTCTCGGGCCCGAACGCCGGCGGCAAGACGATCACGCTGAGCACCGTGGGCCTCGCGGCGCTGCTCCTGCGCGCAGGGCTGCCGATCCCGGCTGCAGAGGGCTCGACGCTGCCGCTCTTCTCCAACGTGCACACCGCCATCGGCGACGCGCAGGATCTCGACAAGGGGCTCTCGACCTTCAGCGCACACCTGCACGAGCTCAAGCGGATCCTGGAGAGCGCGGGGCCGGGCTCGCTCGTGCTCGTCGACGAGATCGCGGCGGACACCGATCCGCGGGAGGGCGCGGCGCTCGCATCGGCGGTGCTCTCCGAGCTCGTCGAGCGCGGCGCGCGGGTGCTGGTCAGCACGCACCTCGAGGAGCTCAAGGCGCTGGGCCTCGGAGATCCGCGCTACGCGAACGCGCGCGTCGGCCTCGATCCCGAGACGCTCGCGCCCACCTTTCAACTGGAGCTCGGGCAGGTCGGCGCCTCGAGCGCGCTCGAACTGGCGTCGCGTGCAGGGTTGCCGCAGCGGGTGGTGGAGCGGGCGCGGGAGCGGCTGCACGGCGGCTCCGCGCTCGCGCAGGCGCTCAGCCGGCTCGACGCCGAGCGGCGCGGCTTCGAGGCGGAGCGGATGAAGTTCGAGCGGGAGCGCAAGGAGCTGCAGGCGCTCGCCGGCGCCGCGGAGCGCATCGCCGCGCAGCTCTCGCAGGAGAAGAAGGAGGCCGAGGCGCGCGTGCGGGCGGAGCTCGCGGACCGGCTCGAGCAGGCCGAGCGCGACGCGGCGGCGATCGTGGCGAAGCTGCTCAACGCGCCGAAGCTCGGCGAGGCGGTCGCGGGACAGGCGGAGCTGCGGCGGTTGGCCGAGCAGGCGCGCAAGGAGGCCAACCAGGCCTCAGGGCGGCAGCACGCCGCGAAGGAGGCGATCGTGCAGGGCGTGAAGCTGCCGACGAGGCCATCGCCGGGGACACGTGTGCGGATCACGTCGCTCGGCAAGGACGGCGAGGTCGTCGAGGTGACGGCCATCGACGCGGTCGTGCAGGTCGGCATGCTCAAGACGCGCGTGCCGCTCGATGATCTCCAGCCGCTCGCGGGGAAGGCGCCCAAGGGGCCGTCGATCGCGCCGGGCAAACGCGACAAGCTCGGCCACGCGGCGGACGCGGCGCCGGCGGCGATCTCCTCGGGCGAGCGGCGGTGCGACGTGCGGGGCCTGCGGGCCGAGGAGGCGGTCAAGGAGGTCGAGATGTTCCTCGACCGCGCCTACGCGGAGGACGCCGGTTCGGTCGTGGTCCTGCACGGGCACGGGACAGGGGCGCTCAAGAAGTGGCTGCGGGAGATGCTCGTGTCGTCGCCCTATGTCGGGAAACACCGGCCGGGCGCGAGCCACGAGGGCGGCGACGCGGTGACGGTGATCGAGCTCAAGGGGTAAGGGGCCGCGCGCTCAGTAGACCCACGGATCGGGCTGGATCGCCCCCGGCCCCTCCAGCCAGCGCAGCCCCGGATGCCGCGCCCGCAGCGCCGCGCCGAAGGGCGTGATCGCCTCGCCGTGGACGCGCTCGCCCTCGAGCATCGGCTGCGGCGTCGGATCGTCCGACAGGTTTGCGGAGAGCCCCAACCAGCGGAGCTCCGGCAGGCCGCTCGACGCCGCGAGCGCCTCGAAGCCTGCCTCGCCCAGCCGGTTCGCCCGGAGATCGAGCCAGCGCAGCTCCGTGAGGTGCGGGCTCGCGGCGATCGCGCGCGCGTCGTCGTCCTCGAGGCCGTGCCCGACCAGCGAGAGCGAGCGCATGCCCCGCAGCAGCGGTGAGGCGACCAGCGCGCGCAGCGAGCCCGTGCCGGGGCGCAGGCAGAGATCGAGCAGTGGCTCCGCCGCGAGCATGTGTGCGCCTCCGCGCAGGAGGTCGTCGATCCCGAGCACGATGTATTCGACGAAGCCGCGGCGGAAGAAGGCGCGCTCGACGTACGGCGCGACCGTCGCGCGCCACGCGGCCCCGTGGGCGCGAAGCAGCGCCCGCTCGCGTGTGCGGGAGTGGTGCTGCCGGCCGACGCGGAGGCTCAGGCCGGAGAGCGCGAGCTGGACGCGGATGAACTCGGCGCGGGGATCGTCCCCGAGCGCGTCGGCGTACGCGAGCCGGCGCTCGTCGTCGCGGCGGCTGGCGAGGAGCTGGCGCAGGAGCTCGTCGGGGGAGCGCATGAAGGTACGCACGAAGTTTGAGGGGCCCGCGAGCTCGAAGACCGAGGGGCTGCG
>CAYHCR010000606.1:0-3364 GCA_964354895.1 uncultured Myxococcales bacterium
AGATCTATGACTACCGGCTGAATCGGCGGGCCGACGCCATCGATCGCTACGAGGCGATCCTCGACCGCGCGCCGCACTTCGCGGCCGCGCAATCGGCCCTCGGCGACGCGCTCGGCGACCCGGATCACGGCCTGAGGGCCTCCGAGATCCTCGCCCGGGCGCATTCGGCGTCGGACAACGCCGAGAGCCTCGCCGGCATTCTCACCGAGCGGCTCACGCGCTGGCCGGGCGACATCGACGTCTCGGCGACGCACATCCAGCTCGCGCAGCTGCAGGAGCACCGCTTCGGCGACAACGAGCGCGCCTTCGACAGCCTCAGCCAGGCCGTCATGCTCTCGTGGAAGGAGCCGCCGGCGCTTCGCGGCGAGATCATCCGCCTCGCGCGCATCACGGGCCGGTGGGAGGATCTCGAGATCGCGCTGCGCGAGGTGCTCGGCGGCCTGCTCGATCGCAAGGAGCGCATCGAGCTGCTCATGGAGATGGCGCGCATCGCGCAATCCGAGCGGCGCGATCTCGGAGCGGCCGAGACGATCTACCGCGAAGCCCTCGACGAGGATCCGGGTCAGCGAGAGAGCCTCGAGGCGCTTCGCTCGATCTACGAGGAGACCGACCGCTTTCGCGAGATGGTCGACATCCTGCGTCTCCAGGCGGAGTTCGCGGGCACGGTCGAGGACAAAATCGGGCTCCTCTACCAGATCGGCGGCATCCAGCAGTATCGGCTCGTGGCGCTGACCGACGCGGTGGCGACCTTCGAGCAGGTGCTGGTCGAGCGGCCGAGCGAGCGCGACGCCTATCATGCGATGTCCGCCATCCACGAGCAGCTGAGTGACTGGGAGGCCGTCGTCGGCGTGCTCGGTCGCCAGATCGACGTGGAGACCGACGCCGCCGAGATCCTCGGGCTGCGCCGTCGGATGGCCGAGATCCTGCTCGATCAGGTGAAGGACCGCGATCGGGCGCTCGACGTCGTCGACGTGCTGCTCGAAGCCGACCCGACCGATCCCGTCGCGCTGCGCGTGCTCGAGGCCTGCCACGAGGCGCGCCACGCCTACGACCGCGTCATCGCGCTGCTCATCCCGCTCTTCGAGCTCTACGACGCGTGGGACAAGCTCGTCAATGCGTATCGCATCCACGCCGAGGAAGGCGACGCGCAGGCACGGCTCTGGGCGTTCGAGAACATGCGGCGGATCCAGGTCGAGCGCACGAATGACGTCCTGGGCGCGTTCGACACGCTGAAGGAGCTCACGCGCCTGACGCCCGAGGACCCGGCGCGCTACTCCGGGCTCGAGGACGCCGCGGCGCAGCTCGGACGCTGGGCGGATCTCGCCGCGTTCTATGAGACGCTGTACGCCGATGAGCCGGACAGCACCCACGCGGTCACCATCTGCCTCCGCGCGGCCCGGATTCACGAGGCCCAGCTCGGATCGCGCGACGATGCCATCCGGCTCTACCGGCAGGCGCTCGACGCCGATCCCACGAGCGGCCCCGCGCAGCTCGCGCTCGCCGCGCTCTACGAGGCGACCGGGCGCTGGTCGGAGCTCGTGCAGCTTCGTGAGCTCGGCGCCGACATCACGCTGGACTCGGGCGAGAAGATGGCGCTCCTCTTCGAAGCGGCGCGCCTGTACGAAGAGAAGCTCGATCAATCGGCGGACGCGGCGAGCGCTCTCCGGCGCATTCTCGACGATCACCCCGACAGCCGCGAGGCGCTCGGTCGCCTCGAAGGGCTCTTGCGCGGCCTCGAGCGCTGGGACGAGGTCGAGGACCTGCACCGCCAGTGGGTCGACGTGGCCGACGCGCGCGAGGAGACCGTGGCGGTGCGGTACCGCCTGGCCTCGTTCCTCGTCGATCAGCGAGGCAACCCGCTCGGCGCGATCGACGAGGCGAGAAAGATCCTGGAGGATCAGCCCGACCACACGCTGACCATCCACCTGCTGGAGCGCATGCTCGGCGTGAGCACGCTGGAGACGCCGGAGGACACGGCGGCGCTCCGCTCCGAGATCGCCGACCTGCTCGAATACGTGTACCCTGTCTACACTCGATGGGAGCATTGGGCGGCAGTGTTCCAGGCGCAGCTCGCGGTGGCCTCCGAGACGGCGCACCGCGTGTCGCTCCGTCGCAAGCTCGGGGCGCTCTACCTCGAGCGCGCCGAGGATCCGCACGCGGCGTTCGCCGAATACGCCGCGGCCTTCCTGCTCGACTACGGCAATCCCGAGATCGGCGACCTCCTCGAGCGGCTCGCCAAGCAGCACCAGCTCGCCGCCGACCTCGTGCGCGTCTACGAGCAGGGCGAGCCGGATGCGCCATCGTCGGACGTGCGCGAGCGCTACCTGCTGCGTGTCGCGGTGCTCCTCCGCGACGTCCTGGCCCAGCCGGGGCAGGGCGCGGCGCGCTTCGAGCGACTGCTCGAGGCCAGCCCCGGCCACCCCGAGGCCATCGCCGCGCTGCAGGCGCACTACGAGGGCGCGGAGGCCTGGGACGACCTCGCGCGCATCCTGCGGCTGCGGCTCGACGTCACCGATCTCCCTGCCGAGCGCGTGGCGATCCTCTACCGCCTCGCGGACCTCCAGCAGCTCGAGCTCGGCCACGACGAGCTCGCCATCGCGGCCTTGTCGGAGGTGCTCGACCTCGAGCCCGCCGAGGCGCTCGCCAAGGACCGGTTGGAGGCGCTCTACGCGTCGCGCCAGTCGTGGGACGAGCTCATCGAGGTCTACCGCCGCAAGCTGGACTATGTCTCGGGCGAGGACGCCGACGGCGAGCGCATCGACCTGCTCGGCAAGACCGCGCAGGTCCAGGAGCGGATGCTCGGACGCCTGGGCGACGCGATCTCGACGTTCCGCGAGGTGCTCTCCATCTCGCCGCAGAACCTCTACGCGATGACGTCGCTCGAGCGGCTGTTCCCGCTCGTGCAGGACCACGAAGGCCTCCTCGGCATCCTGGAGCAGAAGCGGCTCCTCTTCGCGGCGCCGCGCGATCGCGTCGAGGTCGACTTCCTGATGGGCGCGCTGCTCTTCGACAAGCTCAAGGACCCGGAGCGGGCGCTGCAGAGCTTCCGGCTGGTGCTGGAGCACGACGGCGACCATGCGGCGACCGTCCGCTACCTTGAGCGGCTGCTCGACGTGCCCGAAGTGCGCATCCCGACGAGCTTCGTGCTCGAGCCGATCTACACCACGCGCGAGGACGGCGGCGGGCTCGCGAAGCTCCTCGAAATCCAGCTCGCCGACGCGGTCACGCCCGACGAGCAGGTCGATCTCCTCAAGCGGCTCGACGAGATCCGCGACCACCGGCTCGACGACTCCGACGGCGCCATCGACGCGCTCGGCCGCGCGTTCCTGCTCGCGCCGTACGACGGCGAGGTGCGCCAGAGCCT
>CAYHCR010000607.1:0-3358 GCA_964354895.1 uncultured Myxococcales bacterium
GACACCCCGGTTGCAAATCGGGCCACGGCCCAAGCGGCGCCGGCCGTCTCGGCGGCCGAGCAGGCGTGCGGCGCGGCGGTCGTCGAGGCGCCGCGCTTGTATGCGAGCATCCAGCCCGAATTGCCGGGCGTGAGATCGCAGAAGACCTGACGGGCCGCGCCGAGGTCTGGGCTCAGCCAGTAGGCGCCCGAGGCCGCGGCAGGGCTGTCGATCAGCACGGTCGCGCAGTCGGGGGCCGGCGCGGCGGCGGTGGTGCCTCGGGGCGGGCTGGCCGGACAGGTGCCAGCCGACCAGACCGCGCCGCTGATCGCGCCGCTGTGGCCGTTCCCGGAGCCATCGATGGCGACCGCGCCGGCACCTTCACCCAGCGACCAGAGCGCGATCGTCTGGGCGTCCGGCGTAAAGCTCGTCTGCGGGGCGAACGGGGCCGAGTAGCGCGCGATGGAGCTGACGCGGACGTCGCTCAATTCGCCGCCGAACGGATAACCAGCCACCGGTGCGGCGCCGATCGTGAAGGGCTGGCCTGCCGCAGCCGCTCCGGGAGATGGGAGCGCATTGGCGGGCAGCAGGCTGCTGGTGCCAGCCAACGTGCCATCAAGCCAGAGCCGCGCGACGCCCCCGCTGAAGACCATCGCGTAGTGGTGCCAGTCACCGGCCGGAAGGTCCGGCACGTCGACGTAGACGGCCCAAGCCACGCCGTTGTAGCGGATCCACTGCAGCCGGCCGCCGCTCGTCCGCTGGAGCGCGAACGCATTGAGGGAGACGCCGCCGCCGCCGCCCCAGCCGCTCGCGATCAGGTATCGATTCGCGACAGGGCCGGGCGCCGCCGCGTTCACCCGGTACCAGGACTCTGCCGTGAAGGCGGCGCCGTAGGTGAAGCCCGCGCTCGCCGGCACGGTGACGACGTCATTGACGCCATCGAAGCTCAAGCTCGCACACGCGGGCTCCAGCATACACGCCGTGCTGCAGCCATCCCCGGACGCCGTGTTCCCGTCGTCGCACGTCTCCGTGCCGTCGACCGCGCTGTCACCACACACGGCGATGACCGTGCGCTCGAGCCGATAGCCGAACGTGTCGAGCGCGGAGAAGGCGGCGACCCTGACGTAGTAGGTGCCAGGCGCCAGCGCGGGCTGGAGGAACGAGCAGTTCGGGATCCCGCCGTCGTCGTCGCTCGCGAGCACGGTCGTGCCGTCGCTGGCGAGCAGGGTCAGGACCGTGTCGATCCCCACACAGGTGTCAGCGCCCGAGGCGTCGAAGGTCTCCAGCGCGAGCTCCGTCCAGGCCGTGATCGTGAAGGAGTAGAGATCGAGCTCCCCCGCAGGCGAGATCGCGCCGTGCACCGCGTGGATCGTCGGCCCGAGGACGTCGGCGTTGGGCGTCGTGCCGTTGGGCTCGACCTCGAAGAAGTGGCCCGGCTCCGCGGCGCAGAGCGCGCTGCAGCCGTCGCCCGCGAGGAGCCCGCCGTCGTCGCACACCTCTGCGCCGACACGCACGCCGTCGCCGCACTCATTTCCGATCGTGACGGAGGCCTCGCCGGGCGTGCCGGCCCCGAAGGCGTCCGACGGCGTGATCCGGCACCGCCAGAGCTGGCCGTAGCTCGTCGACGCAGCGGGCACCGTGTTCGTGGCGATCCCCGCGTCGACACCGCCGACCGTCCAGGAGAAGGCATACGTGGGGGCGTCGCCGTCGGCGTCCGCGGCGGGCGTCGTGACCGCACACACCAGGGGGTTCGAGCTGACGGGGCTCGCAGGCGTCACGCTGACGCCGGGCGCGCCGGGCGTGCGGTTCTGGATCGTGCGCGCGGGGGAGGAGACCGGCGCGCCGATCGCGCTCCCGTCGTTGGGCGTCCCGACGGCGGCGACGGTGTCTCCACGCGAGAAGAAGCTCCCCGAGAGCGTCGACGCAGTCTGCCCGGCGACCGTCGCCCCGTTGACCAGCCACGAATAGGCCACCGCCACCGCGTCGCCGTCCGGATCACTCGCGCCCCCGGCCGTCGCCGTCAGCGTCGTGTCCGTGTACGCAGGATCGGGAGAGAGCGAGACGGAGGTCAAAGCCGGGGCGCTGTTCTGGATCACGAGCGCGGCGGAGGAGACCGGCGTGCCGGAGGCCGTACCGTCGGAGGGCGTGGCAGTGACGGAGACCGCGTCGCCGCGGGAGAAATGTGTGCCGGCGAGCGAGGTCCCGGTCTGCCCTGCGATCGGGGCGCCGTTGCGGAGCCACGTGTACGAGAGCGAGACCGCGTCGCCGTCCGCGTCGGAGAGGGCGCCCGGCGAGGCGGTGAGCGTGGTGTCGGTGAAGGCGGTGGCCGGGGAGAGCCCGAGCGAGGCGAGGGCGGGGGCTGTGTTGAGGATCGCGACGGAGGAGGAGGTCGCCTGCGCGGCGCCACCGAAGCCGTCGGCGACGGTGACGGTGCAGGAGATCGACTGGCCGCGCGAGAACGAGCTGCCGTCGAGCTGGGCGCCCGTCGCGCCGATGACGGAGCCGTTCACGCGCCAGGCGTAGGAGGCGGTGGGCGCGTCGGAGTCGACGTCCGCGAGCCCGTCGGCGCTGCACGTGAAGACGGTCGTCTCGGTGCCGGTGGCCGGCGAGAGCGTCGCGCCCGTGAGCGTGGGGGCGGCGTTGGAGACCACGAGCGCCGCCGAGGAGACGGGCGCGCCGGTGAGGGAGCCGTCGAAGGGAGTGGCCGTCGCGACGAGGGCGTCGCCACGGGCGAAGAACGCACCGCCGAGCGAGGCGGAGCTCTGGCCGGCGACGACGCTGCCGTTGACGGCCCAGCTCCACGCGAGGGTGACGGGGTCTGCGTCTGCGTCGGAGACGCCGGTCGAGGAGGCGGTCACGGTGGAGTCGGTGAACACCGTGGAGGGCGCGAGCGAGACGGAGGTGAGGGCCGGCGCGGTGTCAGAGATCACGAGCGCGGCGGAGGAGACCGGCGTGCCGGAGGCCGTGCCGTCCGAGGGCGTGGCGGTGACGGAGACCGAGTCGCCGCGGGAGAAATGTGTGCCGGCGAGCGAGGTCCCCGTCTGACCCGCGATCGGGGCGCCGTTGAGGAGCCACACATACGAAAGCGAGACCGGGTCGCTGTCGGCGTCGGAGAGGGCGCCCGGCGAGGCGGTGAGCGTGGAGTCGGTGAAGGCGGTGGCCGGGGAGAGCCCGAGCGAGGCGAGGGCGGGGGGTGTGTTGCTCACGGAGACGGAGACGGAGTCGGCCGTGGCCGCGCCGCCCGCGCCGTCGTTCGCGGTGATCGAGCAGGAGACGGTCTGGCGGCGGGAGAACGAGCTGCCGTCGAGCTGCGGGCCGGCCGCTCCGATCGGCGCACCATCCACGCGCCACGCATACGTGTACGAAGGCGCGTCGCCAT
>CAYHCR010000608.1:0-3358 GCA_964354895.1 uncultured Myxococcales bacterium
AGCGACCGGAGCTCCTGCAGGCGTTCTTCGCCGTGCTGGCCCGCCACCTGCGGATGGCGCTCGAGGCGGCGGCCCGCGCCGGGGGCGCGCCGCGTTGACGTGGCGGGCCGGGGCGGGTTGCATCGCGCCATGGCTCTGACCCGACTCGCTCCCTGGACCGCGCTCGCGCTCCTGCTCCCCCTCGCCTCGGCCGCGCAGGCATCGTCCGGGCGCACGCTCACCGTGCACCGCGTCGACAGCGCGGTCGAGCTGATGAACAAGGGCTCCGTCCAGCTCTTCGGCGCCCGCAAGGTCTTCGACTGCGAGACCGGCGCGATGCTCGTCGATCTCACCTGCGACCCTTGCGAGATCCCCGCGGGGAACTTCGCGCCGAGCGCGCCGGGCCAGTGGGTCGCATCGTTCTTCTGGAAGCTCGGCAACGATCGTGACCGGGACGCGCAGCTCGCGTTCGCGCAGAAGTGCGCGCAGCTCTTCGACATGTATCCGATGGGTGGCAGCGCCAAGGGAAGCAACGAGATCGGCCTCTGGGCGTTCAAGGGGCTGCGCAACGCGGGCCCGAACGCCGTGTCCCGCGTGGTGCTGACGACCGGCGGGCAGAAGGGCCTCGCCTCCTTCGTCCTGCCGCCGGGCCAGCAGGACGTCGAGATCACGGCCGAGGCGTTCAACTCGATCGGCATCTCGACCGGCGTCCCGCTGACGATCTCCTCGACGTGCGCGATCGTCTCTCCCACGGGTTCGGGCAAGGCGAAGGTCGCGCTCGTCGCCGGCAAGGAGAAGTGCGAGGTCGTCGCCGGGAGCGCGGCGCTGCCGGGCCAGAAGGGATCGGTGCTGCTCTCCCGCGCAGTGAAGCTCGACATCACCTACGAGAAGCAGAAGGTCGATGAGCTCGCGGTGCCACCCAACGCGGCGGTCGTCGTGCTCGGCAGCGAGGTCGGCGTGCTGGCGGTGACCGGCGCGACGACCGACTACCAGCCCGATCTGCAGTGGCTCGTCGAGCCGGGCAAGGGCGAGGTGAAGCTGCTCGGCAAGGATCGGATCGAATTCCGACTCGAAAAGTCCGTCGATCGAGCCGACGTCGTCCTGCGCGACGTCCGCAGCGGCGCGGAGGATCGCGTGACCCTCGTCCGGACCAAATGAGGCGGCTCGGATCGATCCCGGCGCTGCTGCTCGTCGCCTGCGCGACGGCGGGTCCGAGCGTCGCGCCCAGGCCGCGGGTACAGGTGCCGGCGCCGCGGGTGGTGCCCGCCGCGATCGACCCTGCGTGCGGGAGCGACGTGGCGCGGCTCGTGAGCGAGGAGCGCACGAGGCGGCCGGCGTCGACGTCGGCGGATCTCTACAAGCTCGTCCATGAGGCGCTGCTCGGTCCTGCACACCTGCTCGTCGAGCCGGAGCAGGCGCGCGCGCGACTCGCCGACGAGCTCGCGGCGGCCGGTCCGCCCAGGGCCGACGAGCGGCTCGCCGAGGAGCTCGACGAGGCGAGCGGGACCATGCGGATCCACCTGCGTCGGTGGCGCTTCGCGCGCGGCACGATCAACGAGCTCTGGCCGGTCGTCGTCGCCAGCGCGGCGGTGTCGTCTGCGGACGCGCGCCTGCGCCTGCCGGCTTGTCTGAGGGCCGCCGCGGCCGTCGCCCCGCAGGACTTTCCGGGCTACGTGCAGGCGCGTGAGGCCGAGGGGTTTCCGGCCGTGCGGCACTCGGACGCCTACCGCGCGGCCTATGCGCCGAGCTACCGCGTGGTGCTCCGGCGCCACCTCCCGGGCTGGGTGACGGCGCCGCCGCCGAACGCGGGCTGATCAGCCGTTTCGGCCGACGATCGTGTCCTTCCCGAAGTTGACGTCATCGCGCTCCGGGTAGTCGATCATCGAGTGCAGCCCGCGGCTCTCCTTGCGCTTGAGCGCGCAGGAGACCATCAGGTGGGCGACGTCCGCGAGGTTGCGCAGCTCCACGAAGTCGGACGTCAGGCGGTACTGCCAGTAGTACGCCTTGATCTCCTCGCGGAGCATGTCGAGCCGGGTCCGCGCGCGCTCGAGCCGCTTCGTCGTCCGGACGATGCCGACATAATTCCACATCAACCGCCGGATCTCGTCCCAGTTGTGACTCACGACGACCGCCTCGTCGGGCTCCACCGCCGCGCTCGTCTCCCAGGCGGGCGCCTCGGGCGGCGTGCCGGCCTCTGCGAGCAGTTCCTTGGAGGCGATCGCGGCGCGGTGGCCGATCACGAGCCCCTCGAGCAGCGAATTGCTGGCGAGCCGGTTCGCGCCGTGCAGCCCCGTGCAGGCGACCTCGCCCACCGCGAGCAGCCCCGGCACGGAGGTCCGCCCGTGCAGATCCGTGACGACGCCACCGCACTGGTAGTGCGCGGCAGGGACGACCGGGATCCCCTGCACGCCCATGTCGACGCCGAACTCCTTGAGCGTCGAGTGGATGTAGGGGAAGCGCTCGTAGAGGAAGGCCTTCGGCAGGTGGGTCATGTCGAGCAGGACGCAGTCGTCGCCCGTGCGCTTGAGCTCGGCGTCGATCGCGCGGGCGACGATGTCGCGCGGCGCGAGGCTCGCCATCGGGTGGTACTTCTCCATGAACGAGGTGCCGTCGCGACGGCGCAGCACGCCGCCTTCGCCCCGGAGCGCCTCGCTGACGAGGAAGCTCTTCGCGGCGGGGTGAAAGAGGCACGTCGGGTGGAACTGGTAGAATTCCATGTTCGCGACGACGGCGCCGGCCCGGAAGCCCATCGCGAGCCCGTCGCCCGTCGCGACGTCGGGGTTCGAGGTGTAGAGGTAAACCTTCCCCGCGCCGCCCGTCGCCAGCACCGTCACGCGCGCGCGGATCGACTCGACGGCGCCCGAGCGGTTGTCCAGGACGAAGGCGCCGCGGACGCGGCTCGGGCCCGGCTCGCCTGCCCGGGCCGACAGGATCAGGTCGATCGCGGTGTGGTGCTCGACGATCCGGATGTTCGGCTTCGCCTCGCACGCGGCGATCAGCGCCCGCTCGACCTCCCGCCCCGTCAGGTCGCCGGCGTGCACGACGCGGCGGGCCCTGTGGCCGCCTTCGCGCGTGAGATCGAGCTCGCCGTCAGCGCCCCGGGAGAAGGCGGCGCCGAGCTCCATGAGCTGGCGGAGCCGCGCCGGCCCCTCGCGCACGCAGACCTCGACCGCGTCGCGCCGACAGAGGCCCGCGCCCGCCTCGAGGGTGTCGGTCACGTGCTGCTCGAAGCTGTCGGCCGGATCGAGGACCGCCGCGATGCCGCCTTGCGCCCAGCGCGTGTTCGACTCGTCCTTCTGCCGCTTGGCGAGCACGAGGACGGAGCCGTGTCTGCTCGCCTCGAGCGCGAAGGAGAGGCCGGCGACGCCGCCGCCGATGA
>CAYHCR010000609.1:0-3355 GCA_964354895.1 uncultured Myxococcales bacterium
CGCTCGCATCGCCGGTGGCCGTGGCGCACCCGGCGCTGGCCTGGCCCGCCGCCGGGAGCGCGCGGCGCGAGGCCACCACGCCCGAGGGTCTTCTCTTGCAGAGCTTTATGTTCGCCGAGCCCGGCCAAGCGCAGCGCGGCCGCGGCCACGAGCGCCCCGATCCGCTCTCGCTCGTGCTCGCAGCCGGCGGTGTCTACGTCCTGGGCGCGTCGGGCTACGGCCACTACGCCGAGCGGGCCCCCCTCTCCACGCCCGCCGCGAGCTCGCTGATCACGCTGGACGGCACGCTCCCGCGCTCGACGGGCCTCGTGACGCCCGGCCCGCCCGCACAGCTGTCCGAGCCCGACGGGATCCTTCGCGGCGCCTTCGAGGCGGAGGGCGCGATCGTCGCGCGGCGGCTCTGGTTTGCGCCCGACGGCGCGCTCGTCGTCGAGGACGGCGTTTCGCTCTCGCAAGCTACGCTGGTCGAGCACCGCTTTCACCTCAGAGGCGCGCTCCTCGCGCCCGCGACCGCCGCGTGGCAGGTCGACGGGATCACGTGCGAGGCGACGGCGGACACAGACGCGACGCTGGCGTTCAGCGAGGCCGTCCACGTCGATCACTACGATCAGCCGACCCTGCACCCCGTGCTGACGTGGAGCGCCGTGGCGGGCCTGGGCCTGCATCGCCTCGTCACGACGATCCGCTGCCACCGTCCGTGAGCCGCACGGGCGACGCGACACACACTCCCTTCCGACCGGAGCCCTCCCGACGTGGGTGGCGCTCGCGACGCCGTCGAGGAGCGGGTGGCACGGGCTCCGTCACCGGCAGACCTCGATCGCGCCGACGACCCCGCCGGACTCGATCGCCTCCCTCGTACAACGCGAGGTCGGCGTGCCCGTCAGCGCCGGGCAACGGTCGAGGTCGGGATCGCAGATGAACGCGCAGCGGTCGGCCTCGCCCGCGACCCCTCCGAGGCAGAGCCCGCTCCCGCAGTCCGCGTCGGCCTCGCACGGCGCGCCAGGCGCAATGGTGCCCGGCGCCGAGCCGCACAACGTCACGAGGCGACCGCCCTGCGCGAGCACGGCGCAGTGGGTCGGCAGCAGACCCCACCCCTCGAGGCAGGTGCCGTCCGGCGCGCGCTCCGGGCAGCAGTCGAGCTCGTCGAGGCACGCGCCGAACGGCAGCCAGCAGGAGCGCAGCGGCACCACCGGATCCTCGTGCGGGCCGTCGAAGGGCTGGCAGGTCGTGCGCGCGGGGCACTCGTCGCTGACCGTACAGGGCTGCGTGCAGCGGTTGCGCCGACAGACGCCGGCGATCGAGAGGCAGGCGTTCTCGCAGGTGTTGTGCTGACAGGTCGCGTCGGCGGCGATCGCCCGGGGATCGGCGGCACCTTCGACGCTCCGGTTTCCCATCGCGCAGGCCTCGCCCGGCGCGGCCAGCGCCGGATCCAGCTCAGCGCAGAACGCGCGGGAGTCGGGCGAGTAGGGGTCTCCGCTGCGGCGCCGGCAGACCTGTCCATCGGCGCAGGCCCGATCCGACTCGCAGCGCGGGTGCGCGGGATCGATGGCACCGGCCGCGTCGACCGGCAGGCAGAACGAGGCGCGGACGACGCGCTCGGAGATCGTCACGTCGAGGCACGCCCCGCCCTCGCAGTCGGCCGCGTCGCGACAGAGCCGGAGGCAGAGCCCTTCCCAGCAGAGGCCCGATCGGCAGTCCTCGTCGACGGCACAGCCGAAGGCGCCCTCGGCCGCGCCGACGACCGGCACGCACCGGGTCGGCGCCTCGCAGACGCCGTCTCCGGGACAGAACGCGTCGGAGACCGCGACGCAGAGGCGCCCCTGTCCGCAGACCGGATCCGCCTCGAAGGTGCACGCCTCGTCGGGCGGCGCCCCTTCGCACGCCCCGGCGACGCAACGGAGGCCGGCGCCGCACGCCGCATCGGAGCTGCAGCCGGTCGTGGGATCCTCGCCCGCACCGGCCGGCGCCGGCTCCTCGGCCGCCGCGCAGGCGGAGAGCGCGGCGAGCAGGAGGGATCGGCCGACCCGCAGCAGCGGAGAGTGGGTGCGCATCGCCCCACTCTCCCACGCCCGCGCGCCGCCGCCGCGCTCGAACCGCGAGAGCGCTGCGAGCGGATCGGGCGGGCCGAGCCGCTCGTCCGAGCGCGGTGGTGAGCTGGCTTCCACACCATGTCCTCGAAGAACAGCGCCCATGCCAGCTTCCGCAGCCGCGACACGCTGACCGTCGACGGACAGTCCTGCACATACAACCGCCTCGGGGCGCTACGGCACCGAAGCGGCGGAGCGGCGCAACATGCAGCGCGAATACGAGCGCAACGGCGGGCGCGATCAGTTCCTGCGCCGGGGCGTAGACGCGCTGCGCAACTTCCGCGTCATGCACAAACACGAGCAACCCGAGCGTGATGCTCGCGGCCGGCCTGCTCGCGCAGAGGTCGGTCGCCGCGGGGCTCAGGTCCAAGCCGTGGGTGAAGACATCACTCGCGCCGGGCTCGAAGGTCGTGCGTCCGTGAGCCGCACGGGCCACGCGACCATCACGCCGGAGCGCCGGCCGATCACGATCCGGTAGCGCGCGCCGTCGACGAGCGGTGGTCCGACGCGGAAGAGCAGGTACTCCGCCGTCCGGCCACTCGGCAGCCGCGCCGAGAGCCCGCTGCGGCGCTGGATCGTGCGGATCGGCCCCTCCTCGACGACCGCCTCGCCCACGAGCGCGTCGAACCAGCCGAGCGCGCCAGCCCAGAGCGTGAACCCACCGGCGACGACCGCGATCGGCACCCAGATCCAGGCGACGCCGACCCGCTGCAGCGAGAGCCAGCCGCCGACGCTGAACGCCGCGCCGATCGCCCACAGCAGCGTCGCCTTGGCGGCCAGCCCGACCCTCCAACGCGGTTCGATCGAGACCATCCGTCCGTCCTCCGCCGACATGATCATGGGAGCCCACACGCCCGATCGCGGCCTGTCGTCCTACCCCGGATCGGATATAAGGTGCCCCGTCCCTCGATGTCCGCTGACCGCTCCGACCCTCCTCATCGGTCGAATGGCCGCCGGCAGCAAGATCGAGGTCGGTGCCGCACGCAAGCATTGCGTGTGCTGGATTCGGGTGATTCGGGCCCGCCGCGGGCGCGCGGTGGGAGGAGAGAAGGCATGAGCCAGGGCAATCGCAACGACGGAACGAGCAGCCCCTTCCCCGAGGGCGCGACCGAGATCAAGAGCGTGACGGGCGAACACGGGACGAGCCCTGCCGCGGCCCGTCCGCCGCCGCGACCCGCCGGCCCGGTCCCGCTCCCGGCGCCCGAAGATCCGATGCTCGGCCAGGCGACGGTGCTCAAGCAGCCCACCTCGCCGGGCGCGCGGCCGCA
>CAYHCR010000610.1:0-3352 GCA_964354895.1 uncultured Myxococcales bacterium
CCGCTGAGCGCGGGCCCGTCCACCTTCCGCGTCGACACCGACCAGCTGGCGGCCGGCGCCCACACGCCCCGCGCGGTCGCGCTCGACGCCTCCGGCAACGAGACGGCCGCGACGCGGGACTTCGACGTGGATCGCCGGGCGCCGGAGGTCTCGTGGCTCTCCCCGGCCGACGGCACGGTCATCGAGTCGAGCGTGCCCGCAGAGGTCCTCGCGATCGACGACTCCGGCGAGCTGCCGTCCGTGCAGGTCCGGCTCGACGGGACGATCGACCTCATCATCCTCCCGGATTCGATCACGGATAGTTATGCGTTCCAGCTCGACGCGCTCCGGCTGCCGGACGGTCGACACACGCTCGACGCGGTCGCGACGGATCGGGCGGGCAACACCTCGACCGCCTCGATCACCTTCACGCGGCTGACGACGGGCCTCTCGTTCCTGACGCCGCTGGCGGACCAGCCCGTGCGCGGCGAGTTCCCGGTCGAGCTCGCGATCGACACCTCTGCGGCAACGGTGCAGCAGCTCGAGATCTTCGTCGGCGGCGATCTCATCCCCACCGACACCATCCTGAACCCGCCGTGGGCCACCCGCGTCGACACCCGCATCGGGCCGATCCCGGACGGGCGGCTCGAGCTGCGCGCGAGGCTGCTCTTCATCGACGGGACGGAGAAGCAGACGCTGCTCTTCGTCCAGGTCGACAACACGCCGCCGACGATCCTCCTGACGGCACCGGCGGCCGGCGTGGCCGCGGTCGGGCTGCAGATCTTCGAGGCGACCGTCACCGACGCCTCCCGCGTCGACGCGGTGCGGCTCCAGCTCGGCACCGCGCCTTCGCAGGACGCAGTAGAGGTCACTCCGGGCCTCTGGCAGGCGACGTTCGACACGACCGTCGAGCTCGACGGAGAGGTCGCCGTGCACGTCGAGGCCGAGGACCAGCTGCTCAACATCGCGGTGCTCGACACCCTCACGCCGATCGACAATCCGGGCGCGTCGGTCTCGATCCTCTCGCCGGCCGATGGGATCGCACACATCGCGTCGGTCGACGTCGACGTGGAGGTCCGCAACCCGGGCGAGATCCTCACGCTGACCGCGACGGTCGCCGGCGTGAACCAGACGCGTCCGTTCGAGCCGGCCCCGACGCTCGCCGGGCCGGGCACGTATCGTTTTCACGTCGACCTGACGCGCTTCGAGGACGAGGACCTCACCTTCACGGTCATCGGCACGGACGCCACCGGCGCGGACACGGCCTCGATCCGGCTGCGCAACATCCGGGTCCCGCGCTACTTCTCGGCGCCGATCCAGGCGCTCGCGGTGCGGGGGGAGCTGCGGGTCTCGAACCTGCTTGGCGTCGGGGGCGGGAGCAACGACGCACGGCCCGATCTGCTCGTCTTCGGCGCGAGCGGGATCTCGGTCTTCGCGGGCGACGGCTTCGGCGCCTTCGAGGAGACCGCCGTGCAGGTGACGCCGAACGCGACGCTGGAGGTCGTGACGCTCGACCTCGAGGGCGACGGCGCCGCCGACATCGCGGCCCGCGACGCCGCGGGCGTGAAGCTCTACCGCAACCTCGGCGGCGGCACGTTCGGACCGGCGATCCCGATCGCGATCGCCGGCGCGACGGCGCTCGGCGCAGGTGACATCGACGGCGACGGCTTCACGGACCTGGTCGCCTCGGACGCCGACTCCGTGCACCTCCTCTACAACGACGGCCTCGGGAATCTGGCCAACGCCGTCGTCGAGCCCGGCCCGACGCCCGGCATCAAGGCCCTCCGCGTGGCAGAGCTGACCGGTGACGGCCGCCTCGACGTCATCGTGCTCGCCGATCTCCGGGTCTCCATCTACCCGAACGACGGCACCGGCCTCGGCGCCGCGATCAACAGCGAGACGAACCGCGTCGACTCGACCGCCCGGCTCGTGCAGGCGCAGAACGACTCGTTCACGCTGCTCGACTACGACCTCGACGGGGACCTCGACGTCGCGTGCGGCGACGCCAGCAACGAGATCCGGATCTACGAGTCGTTCGGCGACGGCAACATCGGGACGGGCAACTCCTTCTACCAGCTCTCCTTCGAGGGCGTGCTCGGCTGCCTGCACGTGCGCACGATCGACTTCGAGCGCGACGGGCTGCCGGATCTGACGTGCGTGGAGCCGACCGCAGAGCTGCTCGTGACGATCCGCAACAACGGCGTCCCGGCCGGCCGCTGGAGCCACCGCGGCTGGACGCTCACCCCGGGCGTGCGGGACCTGGTGATCGCCAACGCGAACGGCGACTACTGGGATGACGTCATCGCGCTCGGCGACGACGGCCTCCACGTGATCCCGGGGACCGGCGAAGACCGCCTCCTGGCCGCGCCGCGCCTGCTGGGCTTCGGCTCGGCGACGCGCGCGCTCGTGACCGATCTCCTCGGTGACGATGGCCTGCCTGACGTCCTCTTCGGCACGCGCTACGTCCGCGGCAGCGGGCTCGAGAGCGTACAGGGCCTCGGCGGACGACTGACGGACGACGTCGAGCTGGTCGACGGGCTCCTCTGGGCCTCTCCCAGCGACACGGTCGGGCTCGCGGCCGGCGACTTCGACGGAGACGGTGATCTCGATCTCGCGGCGGCAGAGTCCCGCAACGTCGCGATCTACGCCCAGGTGGCGCCGATGAGCTTCGTGCGCACGACGATCCCCCCGCCGGCCGGATGCGCGATCACGTCGCTGGCGACCGGTGATCTGACGGGCGAGGGTCTCCCGGAGATCGTGCTCGCCTGCGAAGGTGCGGGCGACTGGGCGCAGATCCTCGACAACAACGCGGGGACCTTCACCGTCGGTCAGGCGCTCGCGATCGGGTTCTACAACCCGGTCGCGGTCAAGGTGCTCGACATGGACGAGGACGGCGATCTCGACGTCGTGCACGTGAACGACCTCTCCAGCGACGTCAGCGTCCATCTCAACGACGGCTTCGGAAATTTCTCGCCGCCGCGGAGCTACGCGACGCAGGCCGATCCGACCGATCTCGTCATCGACACGCTCGACCGCGACGCGCGCGGCGATGCGGTCGTCGCGGCCGCGGGCGGCGTGAGCTTCCTGCGGGGTAACCCCGTGACGGGCGACTTCGACTCCCCGTCCTTCCTGCCGATCGCCGGCGGCCTCGCGCTCACGGGCATCGGCAGCGGCGACGCCAACGGGGACGGGCGGACCGACATCATCGCGGTCTCCGAGGCCGCGGGCCGCGTCGCGTTCCTGCTCAACGACGGGCTCGACGGGTTCGTGCAGGGCCCCTCGCTGCCTGCCGGCGTCGACTCGCGGAACGTCATCGTCGCCGACCTCGATCAGGACGGCCTGCGCGACCTCGCGATCCTGAACTTCCGCAGCG
>CAYHCR010000611.1:0-333 GCA_964354895.1 uncultured Myxococcales bacterium
GCTCCTCGACGCTGAGCGCCGAGAGGCGGCCGGCGGAGCGGATCGAGCCGTCGGAGGCGACGGCGGTGACGGAGACGACGAGCTTGCTGCCGAGCCGCGCGATCGTCGACTGCACGACGAGCGAGGCGCCGACCTCCGCGCCGGCCTTCTGGGCGCAGGCGCTGTCGCGACACGCCTCCATGCCTCCCGCCGCGACGGGGGCCGGCGCGCCCGCGGCGGTCAGCTCGCCGACGAGCAGATCGCGGAAGGTGCCGGCGGCCTGCGCGTCGTCCGGCGAAGCGGCCGACGGGAGCACGACCCACGAGGCGACGTCGGCTGCGCGGGCAGGCCCTG
>CAYHCR010000611.1:343-3351 GCA_964354895.1 uncultured Myxococcales bacterium
CAAGGGGCGTGCCACTGCGCGTGGATCGACGGCGCCCGGCCCGCGGCAGGCGACGAACCCAAGCCGCCGGCGAGCCGCCTACCGGAGGCGCGGGACGGTGATCGAAGCGGTCGTCCCGGCCCCGGGCGCGCTCTCCAGCACGAGCGCGCCACCGTGCGCCTGCACGATCTTTCGGCAGAGATGGAGGCCGAGGCCGACGCCCCCGGTCCCGCGCGCGCGGCTCTGGTCGGTGCGGAAGAACGGCGTGCCAAGCCGAGGGAGCTCCTCGGGTGTGACCCCGATGCCCTGATCCTGCACAGCGTACCGAACGTCAGAGGGCCCGAGCGTGAGCCGCAGGAGGATCGGGCCGTCGGAATATTTGCGGGCGTTGTCGAGCAGGTTGTCGAGCGCCCGCCGCAGGAGCGCCGGATCGGCGTCGAGGCTCGCGCCCTCTTCGAGCTCCACCCGCAGCGCCCGCCCCTCGTGCGAGCGCTCGAAGCGCTCGGCCGCCTGCCGCGCGATCTCCACCGCCTCGACGCGCTCGCGGCGCAGCGGCGGCGCGCCGTCGGCGCGATCGAGCCGTGCGGCGGAGAGCACGTCGTCGACGAGCCGCTCGAGCTCCTGCAGATCTTCCGCGATCTGCCCGAGCCTTCGCTGCGCGCCTGCGGCGTCGCCCTCCTCCGCGAGCTCGAGCGCGACGCGGATCCGCGCCAGCGGCGTGCGCAGCTCGTGCGAGACGCCCGCGAGCAGCTCCCGCTCGGCCCGCACCATGTGCTCGATGCGCGCCGCCATCTCGTCGAACGCGCGGGAGAGCGCGCCGAGCTCGTCGCCCCGACAGAGGTTCGTGCGCACGGAGAGATCGCCCTCGCCGAGCCGCTTTGCAGCAGCCGTCAGGCGCGTGAGCGGCCGCGTGATCTGGCGGGCGAGCGGGACCGAAGCGAGCGCCAGCGTGAGGAGCGCGGCGATCACCATGAAGAGGCCGCGGTGGAGCGCGGGGCCCGCGTCGCGCTGGTTGGCGACCGCGTAGCCGACGACCACGCCCTCCCGCACGAGCGGCGCGGCGTGCCGGCCCCACTCGAGCCGGAACGCCGCCCGCAGCGCCCGCTCCCGCTCGGCCGGCGAGAGCGCCGCCATCGGCGCGCCGGCGGTCGCGAGCGGCGTGCCGTCCGGCGCGTAGACCGCCACGTCGAGCTGCAATAGTTCCGCCGTGCGAGCGACCTGCTCGGAGAGCTTCGCCGGATCGTGCAGCTCCGCGCCCCAGGTCTCGCCGAGCCAGCGGCCGAGCCGCTCCGGGAAGTCCTTCCACGCGGTCTTGCCCGCGCTCGCGCCGGCGACCGCGACCGCGACCGCCACGAGCACGAGCACGACGAGGCCGTGAAGATAGACGCGCCAGAAGAACGAGCGCCCGCCCCGGTGGCGCCGCGCCCTCACGGCTGCTCGTCGGCGGCGAAGACGTAGCCGGCGCCGCGCACGGTCTTGAGCAGGCGTGGCCGCTTCCCGTCGTCGCCGAGCTTCTGGCGCAGCCGCGAGACGTGGACGTCGATGCTGCGATCGAAGCTCTCCTCCGCGGTGCCCTTCGCGAGATCCAGCAGCTGTTCGCGCGAGAGCACGCGGCCGGCGCGCTCGGCGAGCACGCGCAGCAGCGTGAACTCGTAGGCCGTCAGCGTCAGCTCCCGGCCGTCGAGCGTCGCGCGCAGCGCCGCCGGATCGAGCTGCAGCCCGCCGACCTGCACGGGCTTCGCGGAGGGACCGACCTTGCCGCGGGCGCGCCGCACCTGCGCCTCGATGCGCGCGAGCAGCTCCCGCGGTGAGAAAGGTTTGCCCAGATAATCGTCCGCCCCGAGCTCGAGGCCGAGCACGCGATCGGCCTCCTCGCCCCGCGCCGTCAGGATCAGGATCGGCACGTCGCTGCGGGTGCGCAGCTCGCGGCAGACGGAGAGCCCGTCGAGCCCCGGCAGCATGAGATCGAGCAGCACGACGTCGAAGCGGTGGCGCGCGGCCGCCTGCACCGCTTGCCGGCCGTCGGCGATCGTCGTCACGACGAGGCCCTTGTTGGTCAGGTACTCGGCGGTGAGGGCGGCGAGCTTGCCGTCATCCTCGACCAGCAGCACTTCGATGGTGCCTTCCATGCGGCGTCACCCTACCCGGCGGCGCGGGGAGACGCCGCCGGGACGCAGGTATCTCACTTCGAGTCGAGGTGCTCGTGCGCGCGCACCGAGAGCTCCTTGCGCTGCTCCGGCGTCAGCGTCGCGTGCAGCGTGAGCGCCGCGTCGGTGATCTTGTGCGCGAGGGCCCCGAACGCGGCGATGCGGCCGTCGACCATCGCGTGCACCTTTGCGGCGTCCGGCGTCTTCGCGTCCCACTGCGCCAGCGCCTCGCGCTTGAGCCCCTGGTTCTCCGCGTGCAGCGCGAGCGCCGCCGGCACGAGCCCCTCCTTGAGCTGGTGGATCTTCGCGCGCTGCGCGTCGGTCGCGTCGAGCTCGTCGAGGAAGTCGTCCACCGCGAAGTCCGCCCACTTCTGCGCGCGCTCCTTGTCGAAGGCGCCGTGGTGGCGCCCCCAGCCGAAGCCCGTCAGGAGCGCCATGCCCAGCACCGCCGTCGCGACCAGCACCACCTTGCGCTTCGTCATCGTCGTCTCCTTGCCCGCGTCCATCGCGGTCACGGGAGAGAGGATGGCGACGCCGCCTTCCCGGCGCGTCTCGCGGACGTGAAGAAGGATGAAGCGCCCCGTCCCCTGGCGGAGGGTCAGTAGAGCCCGACGGTGACCGAGGCCTGCACGCTGCGGCCGGGCTGCGGGATCGTGCGCTGGGCGTATTCGCCGGAGACGGGCGCGTCCCAGCTCCAGTCGAGCGCGTTGTAGAGGCCGAGCGACCAGCGGACGTCGTGCCGCTCTGCTTTGCCGGAGAGCACGAGATCCCAGATCACCGCGGGCTCGGTGCGGCGCTGCGTCGGCTCGTCGACGCTCTCGTTGCGATCCCAGCGCGGTCCCTCGAACGAGAGGCGCGTGGCGCCGGTCCCGCTGCGCCCGC
>CAYHCR010000612.1:0-3346 GCA_964354895.1 uncultured Myxococcales bacterium
AGGGCTCGCCGCAGACGACGACGAGCCAGCTCCCGCCGAGCAGCGCCTTCGTCGTGAAGCGCGCGTACGGGGAAGTTCTGCTGCCGTTCGGGTATCTGGCGGCCGGCCGCATGGGCAGCCACTTCGGCCTCGGCATGCTGGCGAACGGCGGCGACTGCGCCGACTGCGATCGGGGCGATTCGGCGGATCGGGTGATCTTCCTGACCCCGCTCGTGTCGCACCTGTTCACGATCGCCTACGACCTCTCCTCGACCGGACCTTCGGCCGCGCGCCCCGACGGCCGCGTGGTGGATCTGGAGCCGACCGACGACGTGCGCGCGATCAGCTTTGCGGTGCTCAACGTGCGGGATGATCTGGCCCGCGAGCGCCGCCGCCGCGCCGACAAGGCGACGTTCGAGTACGGCGTGCTGCTCTCCCACCGCTGGCAGGAGCGCGACGTCCCGTCCTCCTGGGTGCCGACCGCCGAGCCGGTCGCGGTCGACTCCGGCCAGCTCGTGCAGCGCGGGCTCGCAGCGACCGCGCTCGCCGGCTGGGCGCGCCTCACGCTCCCGATCGCGCGGCTCGAGCTCGAGGCCGCACTCCTGCACGCGTCGATGGAGCAGGCCTCCGTGGTGCCCGGCGTCGAGCTCGCCGGCCGCATCGAGGGCACCGGCGTCGGCGCGGTGCTCGAGAGCGAGCTCGGCCGCACGGACGCCACGCTGCGGGGCGGGATCGATCTCGGCTACGCCTCCGGCGACGAGACGCCGGGCATCGGCGCCTTCTCGAACGAGCTGGGCGCAGCTCCCAAGCCGGGCGATCTGCGCGGCCCGCAGGCGCGCGCGCCGCACGATCCGTCGGGCGACGAGTTCCGCTTCCACCCCGACTACCGCATCGATCGCATCCTCTTTCGCGAGCTCTACGGCACGGTCGTCGACGCCCTCTGGGTGCGCCCGCACGTGAGCTACGTGCTCGGCCGCACGCCGCGCGGCGCCTTCGAGGCGCAGCTCGCGGTGGTCGGCTCGATGGCCGCGGAGCCCGCCTCGACGGTCGGCGGCGAGCGCCCGCTCGGCGTCGAGCTCGATCCGACGATCTCCTACGAGAGCGACGATGGCCTGCGCGTCGCCTTCGAGCCGGCGGTGCTCTTCCCGCTCGCCGGCCTCGACAATCCAGACGCAGAGCTGACCGCCGCGCCCGCGTGGCTCACGCGCCTCCATCTCTCCTTCGGGTTCTGACCATGCGCCGCTCGCTCGCACCCGCACTGCTGTTCGCCTTCGCCGCCTGCGGCGACGGCGTCATCCCGCCCGAGGCCCGCGCGCCCTACGAAGGCGCGCCGCTCGCGCCGCTCGACTGCGTGCCGAACCTGGATGGCCGCATCGACGCGGACGAGCTCGCGCCCGCCTTCGGCATCGGCGCCACGTACCTGGTCTCCCCCGCCGGCGAGACGCGCGGCGTCGAGCTCTTCGGCACGGTGGACGTGGACGGCCTGCGCGCCTGGGATCTCACCGCTTCGCCCGACGACGCCGTCGTCACCATCACGGCAGCAGAGCTGTCCGGCCGCTGGTACGCGGCCAGCTTCCCGGGCGGCGCCTTCGTCACGCCGTTTGACGCCGGCGGCCGCGTCGAAGCGGTCTACCACCACGACGAGGACGGCCTCTGGCTGCACGGGCTCGCCTCGGCGCTGAAAGATCCGGCCGAGGGACGCACGCTGCTCGTCTACGGGGAGCCGCTCGCGCTCTTCCGCTTCCCGATCGAGCCGGGCGCCGAGTGGATCTCGACCGGCGAGATCCGCAATGGCCTCATCCGCGGCCTCCCGTATGCGGGGCGCGACGTCTATACGGCCGAGGTCTTCGGCGCCGGCACGCTCGCGCTGCCGGATCTGACCTTCACGCAGGCGCACGCGGTCCGCTTCCAGGTGACCGCGCAGCCGGCCGTCGGCGCGAGCGTCTCGCGGCGCCAGACGAGCTTCCTCTTCGAGTGTTTCGGCGAGGTCGCCCGCGCGACGAGCCGCGACGGCGAGACCGACGACGCGTTCACCACCGCCGCCGAGCTGCGGCGGCTCGGCTTCTGAGCTTCACCACTTCACACACACGGAGTCACACATGATCGGCTGGGAGAGCTGGAAGAAGGGGTTCGACGCCTGGGAGAACGAGACGGCCAAGTTCTTCGAGAAGGTGCTGCAGAACCCCGCCGTGCTCGAGCCGTCGGGCTCGATGCTCACGATGGCGATGAAGGCGAAGGCCGCGCAGGACAAGGCGATGGCGCAGTGGTGGGGCGCGATCGGCCTGCCCACCAAGCGCGACCAGGAGCGCGAGCTGCACGCGCTCAACCAGCTGCAGTCGCGGCTCTTCGATCTCGAGGAGCGGCTGCGCACGATCGAGTCGCAGAAGTCGAACTAGGAGTTTTCGCCAGGAAGCTTCGCAAGCCCCGGGGCCCCGCGCCCCGGTCGCAAACGTTCTGGAGAGCGACCATGGACGTCACCTCGTTCCTCGAGCTGAAGCCCGCCCCCCGCGTGCTGACGGAGCGTCTCAAGACGCTCTCGTCGCGGCCGCGCTTCCTGCTGCCCACGGCCGACGGCGACTGGACCGTCGTGACGTGGGGCGCGTTCGGCCGGCAGGTGCGCCACCTGGCGCTCTTCCTCGCCTCCCAGGGCTTCGGCGGCGGTGAGCGCGCGGCGATCTTCGCAGCGAACCGCGTCGAGTGGATCAGCGCGGCGCTCGCGATCCAGGCGGCCGGCGGCGTGATGGTGCCGGTCTACCCGTCGAACACCGCGGAGCTCGCGGCGTACGTCACGCGCCACTCCGACTCGCGGGTGCTCTTCGTCGACGGCGCGGGGCTGCTCGCGAAGGTCTTCGAGCGCTGGGAGGACTACGGCGACGTGAAGCGCTTCGTGCTGCTCGACGACGCGCTCGATCCGTCGAAGGTGCTCGCGAGCGTTCGGGAGAAGTTCGGCAAGGCGCCGTCTGCGGCCGACGTCGAGGCGCGCGTGCTGACCTTCTGCCGCGCGCTCGCGCTCGGCGCCGCCCGCGACGCCGAAGACCCCAAGGCCTACGACCGCATGATCGACGCGCTCTCGCTCGATCAGGGCGCGGTCATGCTCTACACGTCGGGCACCTCCGGGAACCCCAAGGGCGTGCCGCTCACGCACCGCAACGTCGGCGTGAACGGCAGCGACTGGCTGCGCTGCAACGCGCCGCTCATCGAGGAGGGCATGGTCGATCTGCTCTGGCTCCCGATGAGCCACATCTTCGGCTTCGGCGAGGCGTGCCTCGGCAACACGCTCGGCTGGACGAGCTACCTCGCGGACCCGATGACCGTGCTGGCAAAGCTGCCCATCGTGCGGCCGCACGTGCTGATGAGCGTGCCCAGC
>CAYHCR010000613.1:0-3343 GCA_964354895.1 uncultured Myxococcales bacterium
TCGAAGGAGCCTCCGTCAGCGCGCGCTCGGCGGCCCCGCCCAATGGCACGCTCGGCTTCGCGAGGTCGGGCCCCGACGGTCGCTTCCGACTCGCCGGCCTGACGCCAGGCGCCGTCGAGATCGAGGCGGAGGCGGACGGACTCGGGGTCGCCGTGGCGCCGCTCGTCGCGCCCGGCGACGTGACCCTCCGCCTCCCCCCGACCGCCTCCGTGTTCGGTCAGCTGCGCGGACCCGACGACGCCATCCCCGAGCGCGCGAACGTCAACGGCGTACGGGTCGAGGAGGGCCGCTTCCGGCTCGACGCGATCCGGCCGGGCCCGATCGAGCTGCTGTTCGCAGCGGACGCGCTCGCGACGCGACGGCTCTCGGTGACGCTCGCGGTGGGCGAGGCGCGTGATCTCGGGACGATCGTGCTCGCGCCGGGCCGCACGATCGCGGTCCGTGCGGTCGACGCCCAGGGCGCACCGCACGCCGCCACGATCGAGCTGCGCAGCGAGGCCGGCGCCGACACCACCTCCGACCGGGCCGACGAGCAGGGCTGGCTCGAGTTCAAGGAGCTCGCCGCCGGCCGCTACGTCGTCGCGGCGTACGCGACGGGCGTCGGGCGGGCGCGGGCGAGCGTCGTGCTCGACGACCGGGACGTCCGCGTCGTGTTGACGCTCGAGGGCGGCGCACGGGTCGACGGCGTCGTGATCGGACCGGACGGGGAGCCCGCGTCGAGCGGCCACGTCGTCCTGCTGGCCCACGATCGCGGCGTGGAGATCGGCAGCTCGACGCTCGATGCGGGCGGCCACTTCGGGATCGAGGACGTCTCCCCCGGCCCCGGCGTCGCGCTCGTCGAGCTGCCGAGCGGGTCGCACCTCGAGCCGATCGACGTCCCTGCCGACGGCCTCACGCTGCGGATCGATCTGCGGCCCTCGCCGCGCGCCACGACGACGGTCGAGCTGCGGGTGCTCGACGCGGCGGGCCATCCGGTCGAGCGCGGCGCGGCGCTGCTGCTGCCCGGCGCCCACGGCACGCCGAGCGACGGCCCGGCGCTGCTCGGCCTGCTCGCGACGCCCGACGCCCGTCCCTTCGACTGGCGCGCCGACGACGGGAGGCTCCAGCTCCCCGCGATCCCGCCGGGGGCCTACACGCTGCTGCTGCTGCTCGACGGACGCGAGCCCGACGTCGGGCTGCTCTGGGCCGAGCCGCTCGACGTGCCGGCCGAGGGCCCGGTGAGGCGCGTGCTCCGCCTGCCTGCGGATCTTCCCGCCCTCGACCTGCGAACTCTGCGAGGCTCCGGCCCGTGAGCCCGAGGTTCGTCATCGTCTCCAGCCGTCCGGAGCCCTGCCCGTACCTGCCGGGCGAGACGGCGCTGATGCCGCTGCGGCAGTCGCTCAAGCCGCTGACCCCCGCAGACTTCGATCGACTCCTCGCCGAGGGCGATCGCCGCGCCGGCCCGTTCCTCTACCGCGTGAAGTGTCCGGCCTGCGCCGCCTGCACGCCGCTGCGGATCCCGATCAACCGGTTCGTCGAGAGCGCCTCGCACCGCAAGCTCCGCAGGCGCAACCGCGACGTGACCGTCGAGTTCGGGCCGGCCGAGGTCACCCCGCGCCACCTCGAGATCTACAACGCCCACAAGCGCGTCCGCGGGCTCGCTCGGCGAGAAGAGGACACCGATCCGGAGACCTTCCGGCTCAACCTCGTGGAGAGCTGCGTCCCGACGGTCGAGGTCCGCTACTCCGTCGCGGGGCGGCTGATCGCGTTCTCGATCCTCGACCTGGGCCAGACCGCAGCCTCGAGCGTCTACCACTGCTTCGATCCCGAGGAGGGCTGGCGCTCGCTGGGTGTCTTCAGCGTGCTCGTCGAGCTCGAGGCCTGCCGCCGCCTCGGTCGCGAGCTGTATTACATGGGGCTCTGGGTCGAGACGTGCCGGGCGCTCGCCTACAAGTCGGCCTGGCATCCGCACGAGAAGCGCCTCGGCGGCCACTGGGTCCCGTTCGAGCGGCCGGCGTAGAGTCTTCGCTGCAAGCCGTCCTTCGCCCCCTCGGGCCCTGGGAGTCCTCTCCATGCGCCTCGCCGATCTGCTCGTCGCCGCCGCCGCGATGGCCCTGCTGGTCCCAGGCCCCGCGCGGGCGGAGGACGCCGGCGCGAAGGAGCTCTGGGGCAAGACCTGCGCGACCTGCCACGGCGACGACGGCCGCGGCCAGACGAAGGCCGGCCGCAAGCACAAGCTGCACGACTTCACGGACGCGGCGTGGCAGGCCCAGAAGAGCGACGAGGCGCTGCGCGTGGTGATCCGCGACGGCAAGCCCGAGACGAAGATGAAGGGCTTCGCCGGAAAGCTCACCGACGCCGAACAGGCCTCGCTGCTGCGGTACGTGCGCGCGTTCGCGAAGCGGTAGGTCGCCGCGCGGGGCGATCGGCGCAATTCACAGGGCGATCGGCCAAAAACTGGAGGCCCGGATCGTCCCGCCCGACGCTTTGGGCATGTCCCCTTCGCTCGATCCGCTCGCGCTCTTCCCCAAGGCCATCGGCAACGCCGACTTCCGCGTCGCCCAGGGCGACTGCCTCGCGAACTTCGCGAAGCTCCCCGACGCCAGCGTCGATCTCGTCTTCGCCGATCCGCCCTACCACCTGAGCAACGGCGGCTTCACGTGCAAAGGCGGCAAGCGCGCGGCGGTACACAAGGGGGATTGGGACGCCTCGCGGGGCCTCGCGGAGGATCATGCGTTCCAGAAGGCGTGGCTCGCGCAGGCGCAGCGCGTGCTCAAGCCGAGCGGCACGCTCTGGGTCTCCGGCACGCAGCACGTGATCTTCTCGATCGGCTTCGCCCTCCAGGAGCTCGGCTTCCACCTCCTCAACACGGTGACCTGGTTCAAGCCCAACGCCGCGCCCAACCTCGCCTGCCGCATGTTCACGCACTCGACCGAGATCGTGCTGTGGGCTGCGCCGCGGCGGAACAAGAAGCTCCTGCACACGTTCCACTACCGCGACATGAAGCAGGAGAACGGCGGCAAGCAGATGCGGGACGTCTGGGGCCTGCCGTTCGAGGCGCCGGAGCCGGACGGCAAGCAGGTCGTCTGGAGCCTGCCGACCCCGGCGCGCTCGGAGAAGCTGCACGGCGCACACCCGACGCAGAAGCCGCTCTCGCTGATGGAGCGGATCATGCGTTGTTCGACCAACGAGGGCGATCTGGTGCTCGATCCCTTCTCGGGCTCGGGCACGACGGGCGTCGCGGCGGTCGGCCTCGGGCGGCGCTACCTCGGCCTCGAGCTCGATCGCGCCTACGTGGAGCTCGCGGCGCGGCGGATCGAGTCGGCGCAGCGCGTGGCGGCGGAGCGGCGCGTCCAGGCGGGCG
>CAYHCR010000614.1:0-3338 GCA_964354895.1 uncultured Myxococcales bacterium
GCTGGGGCGCGTGCCGCTCCCCACGAAGTGGCACCTCGAGCTCGCCGACGCGATCGATCTGTCTGCGTACGGAGCCTCTGCGGCCGACGACGACGCGCTCGTCATGCGGCTCGCGGAGCAGGTGCGCGGCACGATCCAGGCGATGCTCGACGCGCAGCTCGCGACGCGCCGCTCGGTCTTCGGCGGCTGATCAGCCCCAGAGCAGCAGCAGCAGCGCCGCGGCGGCGACGGCCAGCAGGATCGGCGCGATCGCTTCGACCGGGAAGCGCTGCACGAAGAGCGCGTGCGTGCCCGCGAGGCCGAATTCGCGCCGCCGGTTCCGTCGGGCGCGCTTCACGACGCGCCGCGTGAAGTCGGCCGTCGGCCGCGCGCGCGGGACGCTGCGCACGAGCGCGACCGCGTCCGCCAGCTTCTCGTACCTCGCCCGGCAGTCTGGACAGCCCTGCAGGTGCTGCTCGACCTCCTGCTCTTCGGCCGGCGGCAGCTCCGCGTCGAGCCACGCCGGAAGCAGCGCGTCGACCCGCTCGTGAGACAGCGGTTCGGGGTTCATCGATCGCCTCCTGTCAGGCGCGCGACGACCTCGGCGAGGTGCGCGCGCGCGCGGTGCAGCCGCGACTTGACCGTCCCTTCCGGCTGCTCCGTGATCTCCACGATCTCCTCGTAGCTCAGCCCCTCGACGTCCCGCAAGACGACGAGCAGTCGGTGCTCCTCCGAGAGCTCCGCCATCGCGCGCTGGACGAACTTCACCTGCTGCCGACGCTCGACCAGGCGATCGGGCCGGCGCTCCTCGTGATCCGCGTCGCCGTCCGTCAGCTCCGCCGTGTCGTCGAGGTTCACGTTCCGTCCGTCCGCGCCCCGCCGACCGAGGTACTTGAGCCGATTGAGGCACTGGTTCTTCGCGACGCGGAAGATCCAGGTCGAGAGCCGCGACTCACCGCGGAACGTCCCGAGGTGCTTGTGCACCGAGACGAAGACCTCCTGGGCGAGATCCTCCGCCTCCTGCGCGTCGCCCGTCATCCGCCAGAGAAGATCGAAGACGCGATCCTGGTGGGTGCGCACGAGCTCCGTGAAGGCGCGCTCGTCTCCACGCCGGATCCGCGCGCAGAGCTGCGAGTCGCGCGCGCGCTGGGCGTCGTCGAGCTCGGGCCGCGCCGGGACGCGCGGCGGCGGCCGAGGGATCGGGCCGGTCGCGGTCGACTCGACCGGGCCCGCCGCCGTCTCTCGCGCCACCACCTCGTCCATGGAGGGCCCCCGGGGGGCGTCCGCGTCGTCGGGCACCCACCGAGTCTAGACAACCGCTCGCGCGGGAGGTTCCGGTGCGCCCCGCGGCGTGGCAGCCGATGGCGGGACGTGCTACCTCGCCGCCCCATGCCGCTCGTCGAAAAGCGTGACGTCTTCGCAGGGGTGCTCGTCGGCGCGCTCGTGGGGCTGCCGCTCTCCGCGATCGTCGCGGGCACGATCGCCTGGTACTCGCTCGCGCGCCGCCAGCAGGAGCTCGTCAACGAGCTCACCCACACGATGGCGGTCATCGCCGTCGAGCCGATCCCGGCGGGCTCCGAGGTCAAGGCGACGCAGCTCGCGCAGCGCGCGGTGCTCAAGCTCAACGTGACGCCGAATTCGCTCGCGCCGGCCGACAGCCAGCAGATCGCAGGCCGGCCTGCGAAGATCGACTTCCTGCCCGGCGACCTCCTGCTTCGGAGCGCCTTCGATCTGCCGCCGCATACGCCGCCGGCGGCGCCGTGAGCTACTCGGGGATCGCGCGGTTCGGGTTCTTCTTGCCGAGCAGGTAGGCGTCCAGGAAGGGCTGCAGCTCGCCGTCGAGCACCTTGTCGACCTGACCGGTCTCTTCGCCCGTCCGGATGTCCTTCACGAGCCGGTACGGCGCGAGCACGTACGAGCGGATCTGCGAGCCGAAGGAGATGTCGCCCTTCGTCGCCTCGACCTCCGCCTTCGCCGCGTTGCGCTTCTTCTCTTCGGCCTCGTAGAGGCGCGACTTGAGGATCTTCCAGGCGATGTCGCGGTTCTTGTGCTGGCTGCGCTCGTTCTGCACCGCGACGCAGATCCCCGTCGCGATGTGCGTGATGCGCACGGCCGACGAGGTCTTGTTGACCTTCTGGCCGCCGGCGCCCGACGAGCGGTAGACGTCGATGCGGACGTCCGCCTCCTTCACGTCGATCTCGATCGAATCGTCGATCTCCGGATAGACGAAGACCGACGCGAACGCCGTCTGGCGCCGCGCGTTCCCGTCGAACGGCGAGATCCGCACGAGCCGGTGCACGCCCGCCTCGGCCTTGAGGTAGCCGTACGACCAGTCGCCCTTCACGAGGAACGAGCAGCTCTTGAGGCCGGCCTCTTCGCCCTCCGTGTAGTCGGCGATCTCGACCTCCCAGCCGCGCCGCTCGCAGTAGCGCGAGTACATCCGGAGCAGCATCGCAGCCCAGTCCATCGCGTCGGTCCCGCCGGCGCCCGAGTTGATCTCGACGATGGCGTGCGCGCGATCGTGCTCCCCGGAGAGCATCCGGCGGAACTCGAGCGCCTGCAGCAGCGCCTCGATCGGCGCGAGCGAGGCGTCGGCCTCGGCGAGCGTGGCCTCATCCTTGGCCTCTTCGGCGAGCTCCACGAGCGCGATCGCGTCGGAGAGCGCGGCCTGCGGGGCCTCGATCGCCTTCACGACGGCGTCGGCCTCGGACTTCTCGCGCGTCAGCGCCTGCGCCTTCTTCGGATCCGCCCAGAAGGTCGGGTCGAGCTCGAAGCTCTGGATCTCGTCGACGCGGCGGCGGCGGCCGTCTACGTCAAAGCCCCCTCCGAAGCCCGTCGAGCCGCTCCTGCATCGCCTGGATCTTCGGACGGATCTCGTCGGCCATGGCCGGCTCCTCGCGCCGCGTGGGCGGCGCCGTGCTCCGGTCGGGCGGGATGCCACAGCCGTGACCGGAGCGCAACGAACGACGCTCGGCTGGCTTCGCCCGCGCCAGAAAAATGGAAGGGCGCGCGACCGGAGTCACGCGCCCCTTACGTCCCTACCACCGCAGCGTCACTCGAGGACGACGGGCTCTTCCCGGTTCTTGGGCGTGAGCTCGACGATGCCCATCGCGTCGTCGTCCGGCGCCACCGGCTCCGCCATCAGGTTGCCGTCATCGCCGCTCTGCTCATAGCTGATCGGCTCGGCCACCACCGGCGCCGCCTGCTGCGCCGCGCCGAGGTAGTACCCGAGCGCGTCGCGAAGCAGCGCGGAGGACGGCCGACCGGCCCGCGCCGCCGCCTGCTCGAGCGCGTCCTCGGGCTCCGGCGCGGTCGTCACGCCGCTCCTGGTGGTGGGCGGCTCGATGCTGGCGGAGTCG
>CAYHCR010000615.1:0-3335 GCA_964354895.1 uncultured Myxococcales bacterium
GGGGTCCACTCACTCAATGGATCGGAGCGAGTGGCTGCCGCGTCCATCAGCGCTCCGGAGAACGGGTGCTGCAACCGCAGGTGGTGACCGAGTTCGTGGACGAAGAGGTCGAAGTCGGCGGTGCCATTTCCGAACGCGACCATGCTTTCGCTTGCTGCGCTGCCGGTGCAGACCGGTCGACCGGGGAACAAGACGACGACGCTCCGCAGGTGGTCAGGCCACGTCGGTGGCCTCTCCTGCCGGAACCTTGCGAGCCAATCCTCTCGGTGTCGCGAGCAGTTCGAGGCGGGCTCGCCGTCTTCGTCGACCTCGTTCGGAAGGTCAGGGCACTCGAGCAATCTGCGGTCGCTCTCGCAGTCTGTCCGTCCGGCGACGTTGAGCACGTCGTCGAGCACGTCGATGGCGTCTCGGTCGGGATCGAACGCGAGTTGAACCCCGCTCGAGGAGAGCCGCTGATTGGCCTCCTTCACCATCCGGACGAGCGTCTCGCGCGTGTGCGCGGTCGGGTGCGCGCCGTTCGAGTCCGCCACGAGGACCGCGTGCAGGTGGAGATACCAGGTCGGGAGAGGCGTCGGGGACGCTTGGGCTGCTGCCTCAGACGACATCAGCATCAAGGACGAAATGACGACGCTGGCAAGCGAACTGCAGGGGGGGTCGGAAGGCGCGCGTTGAACATGGCTTCCCGCTATCCCGACCCGGACGCCAGCGCAACTGCACGAATGGACAGGCACGCCATAGTTGCGCGGCTTCCTCCCGCGGACGTCGCCTCGCTCGACTCCGTCGATCCGGCCCCGAGCGTCGCTCGCCTCGGGGCCGCGCCGACGCGACCCCGCTACGCCTCCCGCGCGACCTTCTCCACCGTCGTCTCGACCAGCCGCAGGAACGCGCGGATCGACTTGTCCAGATGCGGCCGCGGCGTGTCCTCCTCCTTGCAGTGCGAGATGCCGGGCGAGGACTGCGCAAACAGCATCACCGTGGGCATGTGTGGCACCATCTCGGCGGCGTCGTGCAGCGGGCCGCTCGGGAGCTCCGGCGCAGAACCCGTGAATTCCTTCACCGCCGCCGCGCAGAGCTTCATCAGCGCCGGATCGAACGGGCGCGGCTCGATCGTCCAGAGGCTCTTCCAGGCGACGGTGACCTTGTTCTTCTTCGCGGCCTTCGCGGCGGACTGCTTCGCGGTCTTGAGCATCTTCGCGAGCACCTTCGCGTCGAGCGCGCGCAGATCGAGCGAGATGTCGCAGGCGCCGTTCACCGCGGTGACGATACATGGCTCGACCTTCACCGAGCCGGTCGTCGCGACGACGCGGGTCTTCGGCGTCTTGCCCGAGAACGCGAAGCCGATCTCCCGGACGGCGAGGGCGAACTCCGCTGCGGCGAGGAACGCGTCGCGGCGCAGCGCCATGGGCGTGGCCCCTGCGTGGACGGCCTGACCGACGAAGCGAATCATGTGTCGCTCGACGCCCACGGTCCCGAGCACGACGCCCGCAGCCTTCTTGATCGACTCGAGCACCGGCCCCTGCTCGATGTGCAACTCCAGATACGCCCGGCCCTCCCGCGCCTTGAGCCACGGGGCCGCGTCCATCATCGTGTCGAGCTCGACGCCGAAGGCGCGCAGCGCGTCGGGGGCCTTCACGCCGTTGCGATCGACGAGGTGCGCGAGCTCCTCCTGCGGCTTGAGCACGCCCGCAGAGGCGGAGGAGCCACACAGGCTGCGGCCGAAGCGCGCGCCCTCTTCGTCGGCCCAGTCGACCAGATGCATCGTGACGGGCGGCACGCCTGCGGCCTGGTGGCGACGGAGCGCCTCGAGGCCGCCGAGCACGCCGAGGCAGCCGTCGAGCCAGCCGCCGCTCGGCACGCAGTCGAGGTGGCTGCCGAAGATGACGGACTTCCTGGATGCGCCGGGGAGCGTCGCCCAGAGGTTGCCGGCCGGGTCGGTCTGCACGGTGAGGCCGAGCTCGTTCACCTTCTTCGTGAACCAGGCGCGCGCGTCCTTCCAGAGCGGGGTCCAGGCGACGCGCTGGGCGCCGCGCTCGTTGGAGGTGAGGGCGGCGAGCTCCTCCAGATCACGGAGCACGTTCTTCGAGCTGGGGGCAGCGAGCTTCTTCGCCATCGGGGGCCTCCGAGAGTGGGTGACTGCTTCTAGGCGATCGCGGGGTCCGCCGACAACGGCCGACAGCCGCCCTGCACGTCACGGCGGCGTCGCGCGCACGACGAAGCGCGCGTTGCCCCAGGACTCGTGCTGGACCAGCGCGATGGTCGCGCCGTCCTCCATGGCCCCCACCGCGTGCACCGTGAGGGGAAGTTCTACGGGCCCCAGCGTCACCTGGTCGCGCTGGCTCCAGCTCACGAGATCCTCGCTCTGCCAGAGGCCGCTGGAGTCCGTGCCGACGAGCAGCTCGATCCCGGCGGTGGAGACGAACACGGACGAGACGTGCCCCGCGAGCGCGCCGCCGAGCTCCTCCCACGCCTCGCCCTCCGCGACGCTCACGTCCACGGCGTAGAGCCGGCCCCGCGGCTGATCGTGACAGAGCAGCGCGCTGCCGAACGGCACGAAGCCGCCGCTGCATGGGACTTCGCCGCCCGGGGTGCTCGACACGGTGGCGCTGACCTCGAGCACGCCCTCGGGCGTGACGCGCGCGACTCGATCGATCATGACTCCGGCGTCGTCGAACCCGGCGAGCCGGCCATACAGGCCCGGCCGCGGGCCGTCGACGAACCCGCTCCAGGTGGTCCAGAGACCCCGGGACAGTGGCAGGAGCTCCGTGAAGCGGGCGCCTCGATCGGTCGAGACCTGCAGGCTCCCGTACGCCTGCCCGTTGATGACCTCCTCCAGCATCACGACCACGAGCGCGTCGTGGACGCCGAAGCCGGGGATCGGGGCCGTGAACGGCGTCGTGATCTCCGGCGTGAAGACGGGCGTACGCGCGCCGCCCTCCTGCAGCGTCCAGCCGGTGAGTCGCTCGAGGATCGGGCCCGAGCGCTGCCAGACCTCTTCGCCGTCGCGGAAGCCGCCCCACTCGCTCGGCGAGAAGCCGCTGACCACCCAGTCGAGCGCAGGGCCGCCGACCGTGATGGCGCCCGACGCCTCGCGCGGCTGCGACACATGCAGGATCCCGAGGCTCGTGACGAAGCGGCTGAACGCACCGACGGCGATCTCGTCGCCGATCGGCTGCCAGCGGGTGTCGTCGACGAGCCCCGGCGTGATCGTGAGCGGCCGGAAGACGAGCCCGCGCGCGGTCCGGAACGTCATCCATGGATAGACAATATCGTCGCGCGGCGACTTCGGGACGAGCGCGTCGACGTGGTCGGGACCGACGCCCTCCGGCACCGAGGGG
>CAYHCR010000616.1:0-3329 GCA_964354895.1 uncultured Myxococcales bacterium
GCACGCGCGCGGGGAGCAGCGGGATGATCGCGCCGTCGCGCACGAAGAGCGGCAGCTCCGCGAGCGGCGCCTCGACGCGGCCCTCGCCGGGCCCCTCGACCGTCACGCCGCCCTCGCGCGGCGTCCAGCGCCCCGGCGGCAGGTGCACCGTGCGGGCCCGCGCGTCGCGCTCGATCACGGGCGCGACGAGCAGCGACGGCCCGAGGAGGAACTGATCGGCGATCGTCCAGCTCTGCGGATCTTCCGGAAACTCCAGCGCCAGCGCGCGCAGGAGCGGGAGTCCCCGCGCCTCCGCGATCGCCGCGCCGCCGTCGAGGTACGGGAAGAGCCGGAGGTGCTCGATCGCCCGCCTGCGGAAGTGCGCGAGCGTCGCGGCGTTCGTGTCGAATTGGACGTTCTCGCGGGCCGCCGTGCCGTGGTGCGTGCGCATCACCGGCGTGAGCGCGGCGAGCGAGACCCAGCGGAAGAAGAGCTCCTCGTCGACGATCGGGTTCGTCGCCGACTGGTAGCCGGCAATGTCCGAGCCGAAGGTCGAGACGCCCCCGAGCCCGAGCCCCAGCCCGAGCGGGATCACGGTCGGGAGCCCGTCGTCGCGCTGAAAGTCGGTGCGCTGATCGCCCGCCCAGACGACCGGCGTGAAGGCGGTGGAGCCGAGCCAGCCGGCGCGGGCAAAGAAGAGGCGCTGGCGCCCGTCGGCGGCGCGCGCCTGCAGGGCTTCCTGGCAGAGCTTGACCCACTCGCGCGGATAGCGGTTGTGCGCCGCGAGCGGATCTTCGCCGGAGGACAGCCGCGCGTCCGCCGGCAGCCACTCGCCGAAGTCCGCCATGAAGCCGGTGAAGCCCTGCGCGAGCGCGAGATCGAGGTAGCCCTTCACCCACTCGCGCGTCTCGGGGCGGGAGAGATCCGCGAGCCCCGTCGGGACGAACGTGATCCCGTCAAAGAGGTAGGGCGCGCCGGCGGCGTCCTGCACGAAGTGGCCGGCCGCCTCGGCCTCGGCGAAGACGGCCGTCTGCTCGACGAGGAAGGTGTTGAAGTAGGCGAAGAAGCCGATCCCCTGCGTGGACAGCTCTGCGGCGAGCGCCTCGACGTCCGGGTAGAGCGTCCGGTCGGTCTCCCACTCCTCCCGGAGCCGGTAGCCCTGCCCGGCGGCGTCGTAGCCGCCGCGGAAGTCCTCGGTCCAGATCGCGCTCGACGGGACGTCGGCCTCGCGCAGCTTTGCAGCGACGCGTCGGACGTTCTCGCTGCCGAAGATCGCGTCGTTCCACGGCGCGAAGGCGAAGGGCGGCGGGCGGGCGGGGCGGCCGAGCACGCCGGCGGTCGCGCGCTCGAGCGCGTCGGCGGGGAGGGGCCCGTCGTAGATCCAGAGCTCCAGCTCGCCGCTCCAGACCTCGATCCGGAGGGCGTCCTCGAGGGTCGCGCAGAGGTCGAAGAGCTGGCGGTGATCGTCGTTCACCGCGCCGATGAAGCCGCGGCTCGAGAGCCAGGTCGGCAGGCCGAAGCTCGAGGCGTGGCGCGGCCCTTCGAGGAACCAGAGGTCGTCGGCCGAGGCGAAGTCCTCGTCGGTCTTCCCGATGCCCGGCTCGCTCGTCCAGAGCGGCACGACGTGGCCACGGTGGTCGAGCGCGTCGGCCTGCGCGCCGAAGCCGAGGAAGTGCTCCTCGGGCGTGCAGGCGAAGGTGAGGGCGATCCGGTTCGCGTCGGCGCGCGCGGCGCGGACCGTCAGGCGCAGCGCGCCCTCCGTCGGCGACGAGGCGTGCAGCACTGCCACCAGCTCGCCGGTCGCGTCGCGGGCCTCGAGCGCGACCTCGCCGTCGGGCGCCTCGATCGTCGTCAGGCGGGTGCCGGTCTGCCACTCGCCGGCGCCGTCGGTGATGAGGAAGGCGCCGTACTGCGCCTCGAACGTCGCGTCCGCGTGGCGCGTCGCGATCGGCGCGAAGGGGCCTCCGCCGGGGCGGGCCGGGAGCAGGGCGCGCGCGGGATCGGCCGCGTCGAGCACCTCGAGGCCGCCGTCCGCGCCGGGCCGCACGACGAAGCGACCCACGACGCCCTGCAGCGGCGTCGGGCCGGGCTCGTCGAGCGAGCCCTCGCTGTCGCAGGCTGAAACGGCGAGCGCCGCGATCGAGAGGATCGCGGCGCCGGTCGTACGACGGTTCATGAAGGACCTCAGCCGTTCGCGTCGGCCGCGGGCGCGTCGCCGGTCTTGCTGAAAATCGCAGGGTTCGTCTCGATCTTCGCCTCCTTGCGCAGCTGCTTGAGGAAGCCCTCCTCCAGCGCCGAGGCCTTCTTGCGCGTCACGCGGTCGAGGTACTCCGTGCGGCGCTTCTCGAAGTCGGCGGCGTCGGGCTGGACCCGCTCGGCGATCTGCGCGACGACCCACGAGCCGCTCACCTCGTACGCGTTGGGGAGCAGCTCCCCGACCTTGCCCGACGCCGCGGCCGCGCGCGCCAGATCCGGCGCGACGCCGATGCGCGGGATGTACTCGCCGCCGATCGCGAAGAGGCCCGTGCGGTCTGCGACCATGCCGCCCGCGAGCTGCGTCGGGGGCGCGTCGTCGTCCTCGGCGCCCTCCGGGGCGGCCGGCGCAGGGAAAAGCTCCTCGAGGGTCTTGCCGCCGCGCGCGGAGGCGAGCGCCTGCTCCGCCTTGGCCTTCGCGATGAGCTTCGCCTGGTCCGCCGCGACGAGCTCCTTGGCGAGCTCCGCCTGGACCTCTTCGAGCTTCTTCTCCTCGGCGGGCTGGATCGCGTTGACCTTGATCAGGTGCCAGCCGAAGCGGGTGCGGACGAGGTCGGAGAGCTTGCCGGCCTCCAGCGCCATCGCGGCCTCCTCGAACGGCTTCGCCATCGCGCCGGGCCCGAAGAAGCCGAGGTCGCCGCCCTTGTCCTTGCTGCCGGGATCCTCGGAGAGCGCCGTGGCGACCTCGCCGAAGTCCTTGCCGCCTTCGATCTCCTTCTTCGCGGCGGCGAGCTTCTGGCGCGCGGCGTCGACGTCGGCCGCGGGCGCGTCCTCGGTGACCTTCACGAGGATGTGCTGGGCGCTGACCTTCCTGGGCTTCTTGAAGCGGAAGAGCTTCTTCTTGTACTCCTCCTCGACCTGCGCCTTGCCGGCGGCGGTCGCGAGGAACGTCGCGATCTCTGCGTCCGAGGGCGCTGCGTCGTTGCGGAATTGCGCGATCGTGAAGCGCAGGAACGAGAGGCTGGCGCGGTCGTTGTCGCGGCGCCACTCGGAGCGGACCTCGTCGTCGCTGGCCTTCGCGCTGGCGCGGATGTGCTCGAGCATCTTGCCGCGCACCAGGTCGATGCGCATCTCGTCCTCGAACTTGTCCGGCGTCC
>CAYHCR010000617.1:0-3328 GCA_964354895.1 uncultured Myxococcales bacterium
CGGCCGAGTCGGCGCCGAACCCTGCCGCGCTCGGACGTGCCGCGGCGGCGCTCCTCCGAGCAGCGGCCTCGGCGCGCGCGCTGCTGCTCGTGGTCGACGAGGCGGACACGCTCGATCCGGCCACCGCGCTCGCGCTCACCGAGCTCGCCGCAGCGGGCGGCCTGCCGCTGGTCGCGTCGGCCGCAGGCCCGCTGCCGGCGCTCGGCGCGACCTCCCTGCCGATCGTGCCGCTCACGGCGGCGGAGGTCGCGCAGCATCTGGCAGGTGTCTATCCGGGCCGCTCCGTGCCGGCGTCGCTCGCGCGGGACCTGCATCGCTGGTCAGGGGGCTGGCCGGGGGCGCTGGAGAGCGCGCTCGTCGCGCTGGAGGGGGCGGGCGGGCCCCCGCCCGGCGTCACGGGGCCCGACTCGCTGCCGGCAGAGCTGTCTGGCGCGCGGCTGCCGACGCCGGCAGCGGCGGCCGGTGAGCTGGCGCGGCTCGCGCGCGAGGCGGCGCCACAGGCCGCAATGCTGCTCGCGCTCGCGCCCGCGTTGCCGCTCGCGCGACTGGCCCGGGCGCTCGGGATCGAGCTGCCGGCGGCCCGCGTGGAGGCGCTGCGGCTCGTCGGCGCTGGCGCCGGCCGGCTGGAGGAGGACGGTGCGCTGCTCGTCGGCGCGTCGTCCGAGGTCCTCGGTGCCCTCGAAGGCTCGCTGTCTCCGGCGGAGCGGCGCGAGGCGGCACGGGCGCTGCGCTCGTCGCTGTCACCGGAGCGGGCAGCCTCCGACGGGATCGAGCGCGTGCTCCTGCGCGCGGAGGGGGCGCGGCTCGGGCTGATCGCACAGGCCGAGGGCGCGCCGGCCGAGGCGCTCGGTGCAGCCGCAGAGCTGCTCGCGGCGTCGGCGCCGCGCGAGGCGGCGGCGCTGGTGGCCTCGGCGCTCGATGCCGGGGTCGTGCCGCAGGCCCTCGGCGACGCGCTGGTCCTGCACGGGGAGGCGCTGTCGGCCTCCGGTCGACCGGAGGAGGCGCTCGACGCGTTCGGCCGCGCCGCGACGGCCGGGGCGGGTGCCGCGGCGCTCGCCGGTCGCGCAGAGCTGCTCGTCCGACGCGGCGCCTACCGGGAGGCCGCGGAAGCGTTGCAGCTCGCGTGCGAGGTCGCCCCGACGGCACGCCGGACACGGTTGCAGGCGCAGCTGGCGCGGACCCAGGCGCTGGCCGGCCGGCCGGAGGAGGCGCTCGGGACGGCGGCGGAGGCCCTCGCCACGGCTGCCGTCGGGAGCGACGGCGCGCGCAGTCGCAGCGACGCGCTCGGGGCGCGCGGGCTCGCGCTCTACCTGCTCGGTCGCGCCGACGAGGCCCTGGGCGCGTATCGCGAGGCGGAGCGTGAGGCGTCGACCCTCGGTGACCTCTCTCGCCAGGCGGTCGCCGTGAATGGCCGCGCGATGGTCGCGCACCGGCGCGGCGCGGCGGACGAGGCGCGCGGCCTCTACGAGCAGGCGCTCGCGCTCGCCGAGCGGGGCTTCGATCTCTCCCGCTGTGGCGCCTGCCACCTGAACCTCGGGGCGATCGCGCAGGAGCAGGGCGACACGGCGGCGGCGGCGGCCCACGCGCGGCAGGCGGCGGCCGTCTCTCGCGCGCTCGGCGGTCCGGCGGCGGAGGCGCGGGCCGAGCTCAACCTCGCGGTGCTGCACCGCTTCGTCGGTCGGCTCACGGAGGCGACGGCGGCCGCCGCGCGCGGGCGTCTGGCCGCGGAGCGCGCTGGCACGCCGCACGTCGGCGCGCTGTGCCGCGTCGTCGAAGGGGAGGCACGGCTGCTCTCCGGCGAGGCCGCGTCGGCGCGGACGGCGCTGCAGCAGGCGCTGGATTCGCTGGCCGGACGCGCAGAGCTGCTTGACGCCGAGGTGACGCTCGCGGAGTGCGAGCTCGCGGCAGGGGCGCCGGTCGAGGCGGCCGCGCGCGCGGCCCGGATCGCCGAAGAGGCGAGGGAGCTGCCGAGCGTACGGGCGCGCGCGTTGCTCGCGTCGATCGACGCGGCGCTCGTGCGCGGGGAGGCCTCGCGGGACGGGCTGGCAAAGCTGCATGAGGCGCTGGGCCTCTCCGAGGGGCGCGTGAGGCCCGATCTGCGGTGGCGGCTGCATCGCGCGCTCGGCCGCGTCCATCGCGTGCTCGGTGAAGAGGGGCTCTCCGCGCTGGAGTCCGCGATCGCGCGGCGCCTGCTCGAGGACGCGGCCCGCGCGCTGCCGCCCGGCGATCGCGCGCCGTTCTCGGCGCGGCCGGACCGGCGCGCGGCGCTCGCGGAGCTCTCGCTGCTCGCCCCCCGCGAGTCGGCGGGCGGCTCGTCGGTGCGCCTGCTCGCGCTCAACCGCCGGCTCGGCGCCGAGCGCGACGCGGATCGCCTGCTGGAGTCGATCGTCGACGCCGCGATGGAGCTGACGGCCGCCGAGCGCGGCTTCGTCCTCCTGCCGGGCGCGACCGAGGCGCTCGAGGTGCGGGTCGGTCGCGGCTTCGATCGCGACAAGCTCGCGGGCGGCGAGCTGCCGGTCTCGCGCTCGATCGCGGAGCGCGTCTACCGGACGGGCGAGCCCGAGCTGGCGGGCGACGCGCTCGACGACGATCGCTACCGCGCCCAGCTCTCGATCCACGTCATGAAGCTGCGCAGCGTGCTCTGCGTGCCGCTCACCTTCCGCGGCGAGCGGCTCGGCGCCCTCTACTTGGACAGCCGGCTGCGCGCGAAGGCCTTCGGTGACGCCGAGGTCGGGCTGCTCGAGGCGTTCGCGGACCAGGCCGCGATCGCGCTCGGCAACGCGCGGGCGCTCGCCGAGGCGGAGGCGGCGCGGTCGGCCTCGGCGACCGCAGAGGCCGAGGTCCGGCGGCTCGCGGCCGAGCTCGAACATCGGGTCGAGCGGCAGGCGGCCGAGCTGGAGGCGGCGCGCTCGGCGCTCGGCGACGCGACCGACGTCGCCGGGATCATCGGCGAGAGCCCGCCCATGCAGCGGCTCTTCCGCGCGCTGCGCAAGGTCGCGGCGGTCGAGGTGCCGGTGCTCGTGCAGGGCGAGAGCGGGACGGGCAAGGAGCTCGTCGCGCGGGCCGTCCACACGCTCGGGCCGCGGCGGGAGCGGCCGTTCGTCTCGGTGAACTGCTCGGCGCTCGTCGAGACCCTGCTCGAGAGCGAGCTGTTCGGCCACGTCCGCGGCGCGTTCACGGGCGCGGATCGCGACCGGCGTGGCCTGTTCGAGCTCGCGGACGGCGGCACGCTCTTCCTCGACGAGGTCGGCGACATGGGGCTCGCCATGCAGGCCAAGCTGCTTCGGGCGCTCCAGAGCGGCGAGATCTGGAAGGTCGGCGGTCGGGC
>CAYHCR010000618.1:0-3325 GCA_964354895.1 uncultured Myxococcales bacterium
CGTCGACGCGGAGTGACGGCGCGTGCCAACGGAGGGCCGGAGGGGGCGGCCCTCGGGGTGCGACACGGGCGCGCGGGCCTTCGCGTGCGCAGGTTGTCGTCGACCCACGCGAGGAGGCCGTCATGGGCGAGTACCACCCCGAGCTGCGCTCCGTTCCCTGCCGATTCCTGACGTTCGCGGGCTGGCTGCGCGGCACGCTGCATGTCCCGCCCAAGGTCGCGCTCGTCGATTTCCTGAACCGCGGCGAGGTGCTCTTCCGGCTGACGGACGTGACGCTGCCGGAGACGCAAGGCGTGCATCCGTTCTTCGCGCTCGAGCGCGGAGCGGTCCTCACGGTCCTCGCGGAAGATCCGCTCGAGCCGGCTCCGTCGGCGCCGGTCGGTGCGCTGCGCGAGCACCCGACGAGCTGGCTGCTGCCCGGCGGCGTCGTCGTCCAGGGCACGCTCGGGCTGCTGCACGGCGTGCGGGTCTCGGATCACCTGATGCATCGCAGCGGCTTCGTCGTGCTGCGCGAGGCGACGATCTTCGAGCGGCGGCCGGATGGCACGATGACGCTCTGGCCGGCGGTCCCGTGGCTCGCGCTGCAGGCGAGCCGGGCGATCGGCGCCTCCGAAGTCGGCTGATCCGGGCCCGCTTGCCACGGGGAAGGCGTGCCTGCTACCGCTCCGACGGACGCGCGCGCCTGCGCGGGAGGGAGCGGCCATGCGCAGGCTCGCAGCGCCCGGGCTCGTCGCATCGGGCTCACGATCGGTCCTCGTCGCGCCGCTCGCCCTCGAGCCCGGCGCGGGGAGCCGCACGCCGTGACCGGGCCCAGGAGCCTCCCGGTGCGGGAGAAACGCAGCCGGCCCGCGCTCGCCGCGACCCTCGCGGCCATCGACGCGCTCGGCACGCGCCGCCCGCTCGCGGTCGGGATCTCCGACGCGCTCGCCGCGGCGGGCAAGCTCGGCCCGAAGGAGCGCCGCACCGTCGCGATGCTCGCGCGCGGCGTCGCCCGGCACCTGCGCGTCGTGGACCTCTGCCTCGAGCACGCCGGCCGCGCGCTCGGAAAACCGGTCGTCGTGCCGCCCGCGGATCGGAGCCTGCTGCGGCTCGCGGCGTACCTCGTGGCCGTGCGCGAGGAGCCCCGCGCGAACGTCCTCAAGGAGCTCGCGCTGCCGGGCCCGCGGCGGCCCCGCAGCGTCGATGATCGCCAGCTCTCGGTGCTCTGCGCCGCGCTCCCGTCGCCAGCAGAGCTGCCCGTTCCGTCCGAGCCGGTCCGCGCGATCGCGCAGCGTCGCAGCGTGCCGGATCACCTCGCGCGCCGGCTCGTGACGGCGCTCGGTGAGGCCGAGGCGGACGCGCTCCTCGGCGGGCTCAACGAGGAGCCGCGGCTCGACCTGCGCGCGAACCTCGCGAAGACGACGCGGGACGGGCTCGTCGCGCTGCTCGGCGCGGAGGGGCTCGCCTCGCAGCCGCTCCTGCACGCGCCGCACGGCGTGCGGGTCGATGATCGCGCCGGCCTCTTCGGACGGCTGCACGAGCGCGGGTTCTTCGAGCTGCAGGACGAGGGCAGCCAGCTGCTCGTGCAGCTCTGCGGCGCGAAGCCCGGCCAGACCGTGCTCGACGCCTGTGCGGGCGCCGGCGGCAAGGCGCTCGCGCTCGCGGCGGAGGTGGGCGCCACCGGGCGCGTGCTCGCCTGCGACGCCGATCAGCGCCGCCTCGAGGAGCTCCCCCGGCGCAGCCGACGCGCGGGCGCGGGGCGGATCGTGAAGCTGTGCGGCGCGAAGCCGGAGCCCGCGGACGAGGGGACGTGCGACGTCGTGCTCGTGGACGCGCCGTGCTCCGGGATCGGCGGCATGCGCCGCGAGCCCGATCTGCGCTGGCGGCTCGACGCGGCGAAGCTCGACGCGCTGCCCGCGCTGCAGCTCTCGATCCTGCGCGACGCGGCGCGCTTCGTCGCGGCGGGCGGGGCGCTCGTCTACGGCACCTGCTCACCGCTGCCGGACGAGGACGAGCGCGTGGTCGAGCGCTTCCTGCTCGAGGTGCCCGGCTTCACGCTGGCGCGGGCCGACGGATGGGTGCCCGCCGCCGCCTGCACGGCCGACGGCCGTTTCCTGCGGGTCACGCCCCACGTCCACGGCTCGGGCGCCTTCTTCGGCGCGCGGCTCGTCCGAGCGAACCCGGTAGAGTCCGCGCCATGAGATGCCCGCGATGCCGTAAGGAAGGGATGCAGGCGATCGAGGTGCCCAGCGGCGCGCGGCTGCACGGCTGCGCGGGCTGCGGCGGACATTTCCTCGACTACGGGGAGCTCGCCGACGCCACCTCGACGCCCGCGCTCCTCGCCGCGGATGGCCGCACCGGTCCGGTCGATGACTCCGCGGCGCTCGACTGCCCGCGCTGCGCGATCTCGCTGACGAAGCACCCGGTGCCCGACGCCGGCTTCGCGGTCGATCGGTGCGGTCGTTGCGGCGGGACGTTCCTGGATCGCGGCGAGCTCGCGGCGCTGGCGACCTCGAGCTTCTCTGCCGATCTGGAGCGGCTCTTCCGTCCCCGGCCCAAGGTGGAGGCGCCCGCGGCGAAGGCGGGGCTCTCGACCGAGGAGCGCGTCGTGCTCGCTCGCGCTGCAGACCTTGCCGCGCGCAGCCCCGAGGCGGCCGCGTTCCTGCGCAAGAGCCTGGGGTCCGCTTGAGCGTGCCGGGCCCCGACGAGACGGCGCCACTGCACGGTGCGACGGATCTGCTCTACACGGACCCCGGCAGCGGCGCGTTGACCCAGCGGCGGATCGAGCTCGTCGCGACCGCTGGTCCGGGCGTCGGGCAGCGGGCGGTGCTCGAGCGTGGCGCGCTGGTCGTCGGCAGCCACCCCGACGCGCAGCTCGTGCTCGCAGATCCGGCGGTCTCGCGCTTCCACGCCCGCTTCGTGCTGGCCGAAGGCGGCGTGCGCGTCGTCGATCTCTCGAGCAAGAACGGCACGTTTCACGGCAGCGCGCGGGTGACGGAGATCGTGGTCGCGGTGCCGGGCGAGGTGCGCGTCGGGCGCACGACGCTGCGGCTGCAGAGCGTCGATCGCGCGATGCCGGGGGCCGAGGTCGAGGGCTTCGGCGGGCTGCTCGGCCGCGCGCTCGCGATGCGGCAGCTCTTCGCGGTGCTCGCCCGCGCGGCCCCGACCGACTCCACGATCCTGCTCGAAGGCGAGAGCGGCACCGGCAAGGAGGTCGTCGCCCGCGCGATCCACGGCGCCTCGGCCCGCGCGAAGGGCCCGTTCGTCGTGCTCGACTGCGCCGCGTTGCCGCCGTCGCTCGCGGGGAGCGAGCTCTTCGGCCACGGGAAGGGCGCCTTCCCCGACG
>CAYHCR010000619.1:0-3322 GCA_964354895.1 uncultured Myxococcales bacterium
CGTCTTCATGGGCAACGGCTGCTCCGAGCTGATCCTGATGTCGCTCGAGGCGCTGCTCGAGCCGGGCGACGAGGTGCTGCTGCCGGCGCCCGACTACCCGCTCTGGACCGCCGCGGTGACGCTCGCGGGGGGCAAGGCGGTGCACTACGTCTGCAAGCCGGAGAACGGCTTCGTGCCGGACGTCGACGAGGTCGCGGCGCTCGTCACGCCCAGGACGCGCGCGCTCGTGCTCATCAACCCGAACAACCCGACGGGCGCGGTCTACCCGAAGGAAGTCGTGCAGAGGCTCGTGCGGATCGCGGAGCAGAAGCAGCTCGTGCTCTTCTCCGACGAGATCTACGACCGCATCCTCTACGACGGCGCGATCCACGTCCCTGCGGCGACCCACTGCGAGGGCACGCTCTGCGCGACCTTCGGCGGCCTCTCCAAGGTCTACCGCGCGTGCGGCTTCCGCGTCGGCTGGGTCACGTTCTCCGGCAGCCGCGAGCACGCGAAGGACTACCTCGAGGGGCTCGAGGTGCTCGCCTCGCTGCGGCTCTGCAGCAACGTGCCGGGCCAGTGGGCGGTGCAGACGGCGCTCGGCGGACAGCAGAGCATCTACGAGCTGACGAGCGACGCCGGACGCCTCGGGCGCCAGCGCCACGCATTGCTGCGCGGCGTCGAGGAGAGCGAGTTCCTCTCCTGTGTCATCCCGCGAGGCGCGCTCTATGCGTTCCCCGCGATCGACACGACGCTCGTGCCGGGCTTCCGCGACCAGCGCTTCGCGATGGAGCTGCTCGAGCGGGAGCACGTGCTGGTGGTCCCCGGCTCGAGCTTCCACGTGCCGTGGACCAATCACCTTCGGCTGACGTTCCTGCCCGACGAGGACACGATCACCGAGGTCTTCGCGCGGCTCGAGCGCGCGCTCCAGCGGGAAGCGACGCAGCCGCGCTGACCGGCAGGCCCCTCGGCCGGGCGCGGGCGTCCATCCGCCCCGCCGCCGGTGCCCCACCCCGGCCCCCGCAGCGCCTGCGCCAACGGCCACGCGCCTTGACGCTGCCCCCTTCCGACCGCTAGACGACCCCCTTTTCTCGCGTCGTCGTCGCGGGACGGAAGTGACGGATTCGCCTCGGAGATCCCGTGGATCGCCGAGACCCTGCCCGGGAGGCTTCATGCGCCACACCCTGCTCGCTCTGCTCCTCTCCCTCTTCGCGCTGGCGGCCTGCAGCGAGGAGCGCACCGGCGAAGGCGAAGGTGGCAACGGCGGCGGCCAGGGCGGCGCGGGTGGCGGCGACGGCGGCGGGGGGCCCGGCGGCGACGGCCAGGGCGGCTTCTTCGGCTCCACCTCGATCTTCGACATCCAGGGCGGCCGGCTGGCAGCGGGCGGCGAGGTCGTCGTGCGCGACGTCGTCGTGACCGCGGTCTCGGCCGTCCGACAGGCCGACGGCACCTACGCCCCGCAGCACTTCTGGGTCAGCGAGCCCGAGGGTGGCGCCTTCTCCGGCATCTACATCCGCAACGGCTCGCAGACGCTCGTCGCGCCGGCGCCCACCATCGGCGACGTCGTCACGGTCACCGGCACGTACGTCGAGCAGTTTGGCCGCTCGCAGATCGAGCTGCTGCTGCTCGAGAAGACGGGCACGGGCCCGATGCCGACACCGGTCACCGTCGATCCCGAAGAGGTCATGACGGGCGGTGAGAAGGCCGAGGACTACGAGGGCGTGCTCGTGCTCGTCAGCGACGTCAAGGTGACCGAGACGCCGGTGCTCGGCTCCGACGGCAACGACCACGGCGCGTTCCGCCTCAACGGCGCCGCGCGCACCACGGGCGGCATCGTCGTCAACGACGCCTTCGGCCTCGATTACGTGCGCGTCCTGGGCGACAGCTTCACCTCCGTCGTCGGGCTGATCGACTTTTCGTTCGAGGAGTTCGTGCTGCTGCCCCGCCCGAACGAGGACATGACGTTCGCCGACGGGACGCACCCGGGCCTCTCTGAGGCCGGCGAGAAGACGATCTTCCAGATCCAGGACGTGACGGCCGAGGGCCACCCGCGCGCGCCTGCAACCGTGACGGTCCGCTCGGTGATCGTGACTGCGTCCGCCGGCAGCCGCGTCTGGGTGCAGGAGGTCGCGGGCGGTCCGTGGTCCGGCATCCAGGTGCGGCTCGTCGATGGCGCCTCGGCCCCGCAGGCCGGCGAGCTCGTCGACGTCGTGGGCGCCTACAACGAATACTTCGACCTCTCGCAGATCGAGGAGGCGACCATCACCTCCGTCGGCCAGGCGCCCGCGCCGGCCGCGCCCGCCGCCGTCACACCTGCGCAGATCCGCACCGGCTCCGCGGACGCCGAGCAGTGGGAAGGTGTGCTGGTCGAGGTGACCGACGTCAAGAACGTCGAGGACCCGGTCAGCGGCACCGACGGGCAGGATCGCGGCGACTTCCGGCTCGCGGCAGCTGCGGGCGGCACGATCGAGACGGGCGTCGTCGTCGGCCATGTGTTCCGGGACGACTACGCGGCGGGCGCCGTGGGCGACCTCTTCTCCTCCGTCATCGGCGTGCTCGATTTTTCGTTCGCCGAGTACCGGCTCGAGACGCGCGGCAACGACGACCTCACCTTCCCCGACGGCACGCACCCCAGCGTGCCCGACGTCGGCGTCGTCACGATCTATGACGTGCAGGACGAGGGCAGCGCCACCTACGCGGGCACGAACGTCATCCTGACGCTCGAGGGCGTGGTCGTGACCGCCTCCGACAGCCCGGACTTCTTCGTGCAGGAGCTCGGCGGCTCGCCGCGCTTCTCCGGCGTGATGGCGCGCCTCGACGCGACGGTCCCGACGCTCGTCGCGCCCGCCGCCGGCGACCTCGTCACGATCAAGGGCAAGGCGATCGAGTACTTCGGCAAGACGCAGATCGTCGCGACCGAGATCACCGTGACCGGCCCTGGCGCGATCCCGGCCCCGGCGGCGACGACCCCCGAGGCCATCGCGACCGGCGGGGCCGACGCAGAGGCGTTCGAGGGCGTGCTCGTGATCGTGTCGAACGTCGAGAACAGCGAGGACCCGGTGCTCGGCACCGATGGTCAGGATCGCGGCGACTTCCGCGTCGCGACGGCGGGCGGCGCCGGCGGCGTCATCGTCGGGCATAACTTCCCGACCGACTACGAGGGCGCGATCGGCGCGACGTTCCTGTCGATCGTCGGCGTGCTCGATTTTTCGTTTGACGAGAACCGCCTCGAGCCGCGCACCAACGAAGACCTCACGCTCGCCGACGGCACGCACCCCGGCCCCGGCCCGGCCGTCACCACGACGATCCCGACCATCCAGAACGCCGCGGCCGTCGGTCACCC
>CAYHCR010000620.1:0-3319 GCA_964354895.1 uncultured Myxococcales bacterium
GAACGTGGTGGGTACGGCCAATGTGTTGGAGGCGGCGGGAAAGGCGGGCGTGGGGGTGCTGCTCGTAGAGGCGGACGTGCCGGTCAGCGACGCGGCGCGGGCGGCCGCAGAGCTGCTCGGGATCGACCCGCTCCATGTCGCGAATGAGGGGAAGGCGCTCATCGGGCTGCGGCCGGAGATCGCGGAGCGCGTGCTCCACGCCGTGCGCGAGCACCCGCTCGGCCGGCACGCGGCGCTGATCGGGACGGCGATCGCGGAGCCGAAGGGCAAGCTCGTGCTCGACACCGGCTTCGGGCGCCGCCTGCTCGCCGAGCCCGAGGGCGAGCCCCTGCCGAGGATCTGCTGATGGCCGAGGCGCTCCATGTACATGTCTCGCGGGAGGGCGCGGTCGGGCTGCTCACGATCGATCGGCCCGCGCGCCTGAATTCGCTCGACGTCCGCACCGCGCGCGAGCTGCGCAAGGCGGGGCTGCAGCTCGCCCGCGACGAGGAGGTCCGCTGCCTCGTCGTGCGCGGCACCGGCGGCATCTTCTGCAGCGGCGCTGATCTCAAATACATCCGCGCCGGCGGCGATCCCGGGGATCTCGGCTATCTCTCCCCCGAGGCGCGCGCGGCGACCGTAGGCTACGGCGCGATCTTCAAGCAGATCCTCGAGTACCTCCACGCGACGATCTCCGAGCTCCGGCGCGCGCCCAAGCCCGTCATCGCGGCGGTGGACGGGATGGCCGCCGCGGGCGGCTTCGGCCTCGCGATGTGCTGCGATCTCGTCGTCGCCTCCGAGCGCGCGGCCTTCGAGTACGCCTACTTCAAGACGGCGCTCTCGGGCGCGGAGAGCTCGACGTTCTTCCTGCCGAAGATGGTCGGGCTGCGACGGGCCATGGAGCTCGCGCTCCTGAATCCGCGCCTCACCGCGCGCGAGGCGCAGGCCGAAGGCCTCGTGAGCCGCGTGCTGCCGACCGAGGGCTTCGACGAGGCGGTGCTCGCGCTCGCGACGACGCTCGCCGCCGGCCCGACGGCCTCCTATGCGTCGGCGAAGCGGCTGATGAACGAGGCGACCGGCGTCGATCGCCTCGACTACCACCTCGACCGCGAGCTCGAGCTCCTCGTGAAGGCGGCCGACAGCGCCGACTTCGCGGAAGGTCTCGACGCCTTCTTCGGCAAGCGACCGCCGCGCTTCGTGGGGCGCTGAATGCACGAGTATTCGGTCGTCCAGTCGCTCATCGATCGCGCGGAGAGCGAGGCCCGCGGCGCGGGCGCGATCGCCGTTCATTCGCTGGTCGTCCGCATCGGCGACTCCTCGGGGGTCGACGCGCGGCTCCTCTCGATCGCCTTCGACACGTTCCGGGAGAAGACGATGTGTGCGGGCGCCGAGCTCGTCATCGAGCGCGTTCCCGTCTCCTGGGAGTGCCCGACCTGCGGCGCCTCGATCGCGGTGGGCGGCCCGCTCCGCTGCGCGCCCTGCAACACACCTGCGAAACTGGCCGCCGGCGACGAGATCATCCTCGCGCGGCTCGAGCTGGAGGTCGAAGATCATGTGTGAGTCCTGCGGCTGCGGCGATACGAACCTCGTGCCGCTCGAGGTGCACGGCCGGATCCTCTCGAAGAACGACCGGCAGGCGCGCCACAACCGCGAGCACTTCGTGGAGGCGGGCGTGCTCGCCGTGAACCTGATGGGCTCGCCGGGCGCGGGCAAGACGGCGCTGCTCGAGGCGACGGCGAAGGCGCTCGCAGGAAGGCTGCGGCTCGGCGCGGTGAGCGGGGATCTGGCGACCGATCGCGACGCGCAGCGGCTCAAGGCCGCCGGCATCCCGTCCGAGGCGATCACGACCGGCAACACCTGCCACCTCGACGCCGACATGGTCCACGACGCGCTTCATCACATGGCCTGGCGCGACACCGACGTCTTCGTCATCGAGAACGTCGGCAACCTCGTCTGCCCCGCCGTCTACGATCTGGGGCAGGCGGTGAACGTCGTCGCGCTGTCGGTGACCGAAGGCGAGGACAAGCCGCTCAAGTACCCGGTGATGTTCCGCGGCGCCCACCTCGTCGTGCTGACGAAGACCGATCTGCTGCCGCACCTCGACGGCTACCAGCTCGACGCCCTCAAGGACGGGCTGTCGCGCGTGATGCCGGAGCCGAGGCTGCTCGAGGTGAGCGCGCGTACGGGCGAGGGGATCGACGCATGGATCCGCTGGCTCGAGGCGCGGCGGCCGAAGGCGGTGACCGCGGCGAAGGGGCTCGGCGAAGGCCACACGCACGGCTGACGGCGCGCGGTGCGTCGCGGGCGGCGACCCGCCCGCTACTCCTCGATGATCGAGTCGATCACCTCGATCGGTGTGTCGTCGTGGTTGCTGATCTGTGGCCAGGTCGGGTACCAGCTGCCGCCGACGTTCTGCCGGATCACCGACCGCTCGATGCGCACGTTGCCCGTGTGATCGTTGCTCACGAAGAAGATCCCGCTGCCGTGCGCGTTCACCTCGTTGCGCTCGATCCTCGTGCCGCAGAGGGAGAGCGTCATCGTGTCGCCGTCGTTGTAGATCGCGCCGCCGCTGCCGCCGCCGGGAGTGCCGGGCTGCGCGGGGTTGGCGCCGTTGCCGATCGCGCGATTTCCGACCAGCAGGCTGTTCACGACGCTCCACGAGACGCCGATCGACGAGAGCGCGCCGCCGTTCGAGCAGACGTTCGCGAGCGCGCCTTCGCCGCCGAAGGTGGAGCTCACGACGTGGAGCGGCCGCCCCTCGGATTGGCTGAAGGCCCGCACCGCGCCACCGCCGACGTCGGGACCTGTCTCCGCGCAGCGGTTGCCGAAGAAGCGGCTGTTCACGATCTTCAGCCGCCCGCCGCGCGCCCAGATCGCGCCGCCGCCGTCGAATTCCGTCTCGCCGCGCGAGTCGCCGTCGATGAACGTCAGGTTCTGCACCGTGAGCAGCGGGTGGTCCTGGTCCTGGCAGTGCGGCGTCGTCCAGCGCTGCGCCTCGTCGCAGGTGTTCATGTAGAGGATGCGCCGCCGGCCGCCGCCGGAGAGCGTCACGAGGCCGCCGCCGTCGATCACGATGCGCGGGCCCGTGTCGTTGAAGATCTTCGCCGTCTCTTCGAGCACGATCGTCACGGGCGCCGGGCCGCAGGAGAAGGTGATCACGCCGCCCGCCGCGACCGCGTCGACCACCGCGCGAGACGTGCAGCTCTGCGGGGTCCCGTCGCCGATCACGCTCCTCGGCTGCGAGACGTCCTCGAGGAGCGCGTCCGGGGCGGGCGTGCAGGTCGCCTCCGGGTTCGGGTTGCCTGCGGGCGGGCCGGTCGTCGGGTCGACGAGGCCGCCT
>CAYHCR010000621.1:0-3313 GCA_964354895.1 uncultured Myxococcales bacterium
TGCTGCGCGCGGATCCACGGCCGATCCTCGCGATCGAAGGGCGCGGTGCCTTCGCCGTCGCCGACCGCTTCGGCGGCTTCGTGGCGCTGCTGATCTGCGTCGGGCTCGCGATGTCCGCGCTCGTCGCGGCGGGCTTCCTGCGCGCGCGAAACGCGGAGCGCGGCGAGTTCTACGCGCTCTCGCTCTTCGGCGCGTCCGGCATGGTGCTGCTCGGTCAGTCGACCGATCTGCTGATGATCTTCCTCGCGATCGAGATCATGAGCGTCGCGGTCTACGCGCTCGCGGCCTATATGCGGCGCGGGGCGAAGCCCGCCGAGGCGGCCTTCAAGTACTTCGTGCTCGGCGCGTTCTCTTCGGGCCTGTACATCTATGGCGCCGCGCTCGTCTACGGCGCCACCGGCGGCAAGACGGCGCTCGTCGACATCGCGAAGACCACGAACGGCGGCCCGCTGCTGGGCTTCGGCGTGGCGCTGCTGCTGGCCGGCTTCGCGTTCAAGGTCGCCGCGGTCCCGTTCCACATGTGGACGCCCGACGTCTACGAGGGCGCGCCGACGCCGGTCACCGCGTTCATGGCGGTCGGCGTGAAGGCGGCGGCCTTCGCGGCGCTCATCCGCGTGCTCACGGTCGCGTTCGGCAGCGAAGGCGTGGCGATGGGGGACGCGGGCTGGGGCGAGGCGGTCGCGTGGCTCGCGATGGCCACGATGCTCGTCGGCAACCTGCTCGCGGTCGCGCAGCGCTCGGTCAAGCGGCTGCTGGCCTACTCGTCGATCGCGCACGCGGGCTACCTGCTCGTCGGCGTCGCGGCGGCGCGCGAGGCGTCGGTCCGCGCGGCGGCCAACGAGGGCGTGCTTTATTATCTGGCGGCCTACACGTTCACGGCGATCGGCGCGTTCGCGGTCATCTCGGTGCTCGAGAAGGCCGACGGCGAGCAGCCGATGAGCTGGGACCTCGATCGCTTCGCGGGCCTCGCAAAGTCCCGCCCGGCGATGGCGTTCGCGATGGCCGTCTTCATGCTGTCGCTCGCGGGCATCCCGCCGACCGCGGGCTTCATCGGGAAGCTCTTCGTCTTCCGCGCGGCCGTCGACGCAAAGCTGTACGGTCTCGCCGTCGCGGGTGTGCTCACGAGCGTCATCGGTGCCTGGTACTACCTGCGGATCATCGTGACGATGTACATGCGGGACGAGGAGCCATCGCTCGGCCCCGCGCCCGCGGCCTCGATCCCGACGGGCGTCGCGCTCGCCGCTGCCGTGCTCGGCACCGTGCTGCTCGGCGTGCTGCCGTCGATCATCGGAGACGTGGTGAAGGCCTCCGGCGCGCTGCTCGGCGGCGGCTGACGGTCGCGATCGACCGGTCCCGCCCACGCACCGTCCAGAAGCACCGAGGGCCTCCTGCGTCGCCGCGGAGGCCCTCGTCGTTTCAGCGGTGTGTCGCAGCGGCGTGTCTCAGCGATAAAGGTCGACCGGGAGCTGCTGGAGCGTGACGCCGTGGGCCCGGAGCCGCTCGGCGTCGACGCGCGAGGCGGCCTCCAGCATCACCACGTCGAAGCGGATCGCGTGGAGGATCCGCTGCGCTTCGTCGATCGTCCGCGCGACCGCGCACGTGGTTCCGTTGCGGCGCAGCTCGGCGACCCACCCCTGGAAGCGCTCGGGGCAGTCGTGCACGACGAGGACCGCGCGGCCCGGCGTGCGCCGAGGCTCCGTCATCGGCCCGCACCCGCAGCGACCGGGGACGTCTCCGAGGGCTTCGCCGGCTCGATCGGTCGCTGCGCCGCCACGAGCTCGATCAGGTGCCGGACGGCGAACGGCTTCTCGCGGAAGAGGGCACCCGGCAGCCGCCGGCGCGCCGACTCGAACGCCTCCGGATGCGCGCTCGTCAGCACCAGCACGCAGTCGGGCTGGCGCGCACGCGCGGCCTCGGCGAGGTCGATCGCGTCTCCGCCCGGCAGCAGCAGATCGATCACGACGGTGCCGAACGGACGACGCGCGAACCAGCGGCGTGCGTCCAGCGGCGCGGCGGCCTCCTCGACGAAGAGCCCTTCGAGGCGGAGCCCGATGGCGAGCGCGCGGCGGAAGTTCGTGTCCGCGTCGATCAGCAGCAGGGGCCCGACATCCGGCGCCATCGTCCGCTCCGGGGCGAGGAGGAGTCAGCGGGACAGCCAACTCCGCCGGCAGGGAGAGTGGCGAAAAAGACCGCCAACCCCCAAAAAATAGTGAGGCGCGCCACGGATCGGGGAAGCGGTGGGGGGGACCAGCTCCAAAAACCCGCGGCGGCGCCTCGAAGGAGGGGTTTGCGAATCTCGTGCCGAGGCCCTCCAGCGTTCCAAACCCATGAAAACAGGACGGTTCGTTGTGGCCAAGCCCGAACGCACGGATTGCAGGTGTGAAAGATCGGGTTTCACGTGAGAACGATCACACCCACGGCGGCCCACCGCGATCAGCTCAGGCGTCTCCGCGCAGGCCCAGCCGCTTCATCTTCCGCCACAGCGTCGTCGAGGAGACGCCCAGCTCGCGGGCGACGGCCGCGAGGTCGTTCGGGTAGCGGCCGACGCTCGCCTGGATCGCGATCCGTTCCGCGTCGTCGACGGCGTCGGTGAGGCGTCGGGGACCGTCGCTGGCGCCGGGCGGCCCGCCCGGCTCGTCGGCGATGCCGAGCTCGAAGTCATCGGCGCCGATCTCGTCGCCGAGGCTCAACGCGGCGGCCTGCTCGAGCACGTTCTCGAGCTCGCGCACGTTGCCGGGGAAGTTGTGCGACACCAGCTTCTCCATCGCGCCGTCGGAGAGCCGCTTGGTCGGGCCGCCCGCGCGCCGGGCGAAGCGCTGGAGGAAGTGCGCCGCGAGCAGCGGGATGTCCTCGATCCGCTCGCGCAGGGGCGGCACGCGGATCGGCACCACGTTGAGCCGGTAGAACAGGTCCTCGCGGAACCTCTTCTCCGCGATCGCGCGCCGGAGATCCTGGTTCGTCGCGGCGACGACGCGGACGTCGACCGTCACGGAGACCGACTCCCCGACCCTGCGGATCTCGCCCTCCTGCAGCGCGCGCAGCAGCTTCGACTGGAAGCCAGGCTCGGTCTCGGCGATCTCGTCCAGGAACAGCGTGCCGCCGTCGGCCTCCTCGTACAGGCCGCGACGCGCCTTGACCGCGCCCGTGAACGCGCCGCGGGCGTGGCCGAAGAGCTCGCTCTCGAGCAGCGTCGGGGTGATCGCAGCGCAGTTGATCGGCACGAAGGGCCGCAGCGCGCGGCGGGAGGCTGCGTGCAGCGCGCGGGCGACGAGCTCCTTGCCCGTGCCCGACTCGCCCATCACGAGGACCGTCG
>CAYHCR010000622.1:0-3308 GCA_964354895.1 uncultured Myxococcales bacterium
GCGGGCGTGCGGGCGGGCGCGGGGGAGGCGATGGCGCGCTCGCGCGAGGCGCGCGAGCTGGAGCTCGCGGAGAAGGACACGGCGCGGCTGCGGGCCGAGCGGCTCGCGGCGGTCGGCCAGCTCGCCGCGCAGATCTCGCACGGGGTGCGCAACCCGCTCTCGTCGATCGGGCTGAACGCAGAGCTGCTCGCGGAGGAGCTGCCGGCTGACTCGGCGCAGGGGATCGAGGCGCGTCGGCTCTGCGCTGCGATCGGGCGCGAGGTCGATCGGCTCTCGGAGATCACCGAGGGGTACCTGCGGCTCGCCCGGCCGACGCGGCCGTCGCTCTCCCGCGAAGAGCTCCCGCGCGTGATCGAGGAGCTCGTCTCGTTCCTGCGCGCGGAGCTCGCGGCGGCGGGGATCACGGTCGAGCGCGCGCTCACGCGGGGCCTCGTCGCGCAGATGGACGAGGCGCAGCTGCGGCAGGCGCTCCTGAACCTGATCCGAAACGCGCGTGAGTCGATGGCGACCGGCGGCACGCTGCGGGTGCGGGCGGGGCTCGTCGCGGGCCACGTCGAGATCGCGGTCGAGGACACGGGCGTCGGAATTCCGGCGGCGGCGCTGGCGCGGATCTTCGAGCCGTTCTACACGACGAAGGAGCGCGGGACCGGGCTGGGGCTGCCGGTGACGCAGCAGATCGTGCAGGAGCACGGCGGGCGCCTTCGCTGCGAGGCGCGGCCCGGCGGCGGCACGATCTTCACGGTGGAGCTGCCCTCGGGAGCGTGACGTGCGGCGTCGATCGACCGGACATCTGCGGCAGCTGCGGCGCGCGCTCGAGGGCGTGGAGCGCCACCGCGCACAACTTCCCAATGGCCTCTCGGTCGTGACGGTGCAGGCGCCGCACCTCCACCAGGCGATGCTCGCCGTCTACGTGCGCACGGGCAGCCGCCACGAGCCGGTCGCGCAGATGGGGATCTCGCACCTGCTCGAGCACCTCTTCTTCCGCGGAAGCGCGCGCCACCCCGACAGCGTCGCGATGAACGCGGCCGTCGAGGCGGCGGGCGGCAACCTCAACGCGGTCACCGCGCGGGATCACGGCTGCTACTACACGCCGCTGCACCCCCGCGCGCTCGCGACCGGCTTCGAGGTGATCGGCGACATGCTGACGCGGCCGAAGCTCACCGGGCTCCCGGTCGAGAAGCGCGTCGTGCTCGAAGAGATGATGGACGAGGTCGACGAGCGCGGCCGCGACGTCGACCTCGACAACCTCGAGAAGCGGGCGCTCTTCCCGGAGCACGGCCTCTCGAACAAGGTCGCCGGCACGCCGTCGACCGTGCGCTCGATGAAGCCCTCGTGGATCCGCGCGCACCACGAAGCGCACTACCGCGCCGGCAACCTCGTGCTCTGCGCCGCCGGGCCGATCAAACATCGGCACGTCGTGGCGCTCGCGGAGGAGCACTTCGGCGCGCTGCCGAAGGGACCGCGCAACCAGGAGCCGCCACCTGCACCGCTGCCCGCGGGGCCGCGCCTCGTCGCTGTCGATCACGCGGACTCGCCGCAGACGGAGCTGCGGCTCTCGTTCCTCGCGCCGCCGGAGGAGCACGAAGATCACCCGGCGCTGCTGCTCGCGCGGCGCGTGCTCGACGACGGGCTCTCGTCGCGGCTGCCGTACGAGATCGTCGAGAAGCGCGGGCTGGCCTACGACGTCCACGCCGAGGTCGAGCCGTTCCACGACGTCGCGATCTTCCAGCTCGAGGCGGCGACGCGCCACGCGAACGTGCCCGAGGTGATCGAGCGGATGGCCGGCGTCGTGGCGAAGCTGCTGCGGGACGGCCCGACCGACGAGGAGCTCGAGCGGGCGCGCGCGCGGCAGGCGATGGGGCTCGAGTTCATGCTCGACGCGCCGGGCGAGCTCGTCGGCTGGTACGGCGGCACGGAGCTCTGGCGCGCGGCGGAGTCGCCGGAGGAGCGCCTGCTGCGCTTCTCTACGGTCACGGGCGAGGAGATCCGCCGGGCGCTCGGGCGCGTGCTCCGGCGCGACCGGCTGACCGCCGTGCTCGTGGGTCGCTGCGCGAAGACCACGGAGCGGCGCTACCAGCGGCTGCTGGAGCGGCTGCCCCTGCCCTGATCCGCGGAAGCGTCACTTCCCGCGGATGATCTCGATCCCGTGCGACGCGCCGCCGCTCCGGGGCTCGGTGCCGTCGCGGCGCGGCGCCTGTTCGAGCTTCGTGAGCAGCTCGAGCAGCCGGACCTCGCCGGGGCGCTCCTCGCGCATCCGCCGGGCGAGCTTGATCCCCTCGGGCACGCCGACGCCGGTCTCGATGCGCAGCTCGATCAGCGAGAGGCAGTCGTCCCAGCGCTCGGGGTGCTCGGTGACGAGCCGTTCGAGCGTGCCGAGCGCGTCGCCACGCCGCGCGGCCTTGCGGTAGAGCGCCGCGAGCCGGCTCTCCGCGTCGGGGCCGGCGTTGGAGCGGGAGGCCTCCTCGTAGGCGGCGATCGCGGCGGAGGCGTCGGAGGTCGCGGCGACGACCTCGGCGCGGGCGAGCAGCGCCTCGACGTGGCCGGGGACGAGCTTGGCGGCGTCATCGGAGAGCTGGCGGGCGGCGCGCGTGTCGCCCTCGCCGAGCGCGGCGCGGGCCTGCAGCGCGAGCAGCGTCGCGGCGGCGCGGCCCTGCGCACCGGGCAGCTTTGCGGCGGCGCGGGCCTCCGTGAATTTTCCGCCGGCGAGCAGCGCGCGAGCGAGCAATTCTGCTGGTTCGGGGCTCGAGGGGAGCAGCCGACGCGCGGCCTCGGCCTCCGTGCCCGCCTCGACGTGGCCTCCTCTGGAGAGGAAGAACCGGCCGCGCGCGAGCCGCACCTGCGGATCGTTCGCGTTCGCGGCGACGGCCTTGTCGAGCAGCGACGCGGCGGCCTTGACGTCCTGCGCCGCGAGCCGGACCTCCGCGAGCGCGACGAGCGCCGCCCCGTCGTCGGGCCGCGCGAGCAGCGCAGCCTGCGCCTGCTTCTCCGCGGCAGCGTGGTCACCCTTGCCGAGCAGCGCGCGGCTGAGCTGCGCGCGGGCCGCCGGATCTCCGAGCGAGGCGGCCTTCTCGAGCGGCGCGATCGCCAGATCGAAGCGGCGCGAGGCGAGGTAGGCCTCGCCGAGCATGCGGTGCGCGTCGGGCCGCTCCGCCGCCAGCTCGACCGCGCGCTTGAGGACGAGGATCGCCTCCTGCGAGCGCCCCTGCCGCAGCCGCGTCGCGCCCAGCCCGATCAGCGGCGCCGGCTCGAGCGGCGCGAGGGCGGCGGCGCGATCGAAGGCCAGCTCTGCGGCGGCGAGATCGCCGGAC
>CAYHCR010000623.1:0-3307 GCA_964354895.1 uncultured Myxococcales bacterium
GACCCCCGCGCCGCCGCCCCTCCGCCAGAGCAGCACCCGCGCCGCGTGCCCCGCGAGCGAGGCGTAGCGCCGCAGCGCGGTCGTCGGCATCGGCCAGCCGAGCGCGGCCGTCGCCGCCGCGAGCTCCGTGTGGCTCTCCTCGATGCGCCCGAGCCCGACGAGCGCCTCCCCGAGCCGACGTCGCTGGCGGGCCGCGCGCAGGTCGTCCGGGTCTCCGGCCCCCTGCTCGATCGCGCTGCGCAGGAAGCCCTCCGCCTCCCGGTAGGCGCCGCTCTCCAGCGCGAAGGCGCCGGCCCGCTCGATCGCCTCGCGCGCCTTGTCCGGATCGCCGGCCCGCGCCCAGTGGTGCGCGAGCAGCGCTGCATGTGGCCCGAGCGCGTCGGCGTGGCGCCGCTCATACCAGCGCGCGACGGACGCATGTATGTCCCGGCGCTGCGCCGCGAGCAGCAGATCATAGACGACCTCCTGCGTGATGGCGTGTCGGAAGCAATATCCGGCCTCCGCGGCCGACGCATCGGTCGGCGTCAAGTCATGCGCCTCGAGCGCGCGCAGCCGCTCCGCGAGCAGGGGCCGATCGTCCGCGACGGGGAAGACCTCCTCGAGCAGCCGGCGCGGGAACGCGCGGCCGATCACGCTCGCCACCTTGAGCACGAGCTGCTCCGGCGCCGGCAGCCGATCGACGCGGGCGAGGATCACGCCCTGCACCGTGCCGGGGAGCGGGAAGCGCGAGAGCGCCTCCTCGCCGCCCCGCAGGCTCGCCGCGCCGTCCGCGACGTGCAGGAGCCCGCCGTCGAGGAGGGCCTGCGCGAGCGCCTCGCTGAAGAACGGGTGGCCGCCGCCGCGCTCGGCGACGAGGCGCGCGACCGGCGGGGGCAACGAGGGCACGCCGAGCCGCTGGCAGACGAGCGCGACGGCGTCATCGGAGGAGAGCGCCGCGAGCGCGAGCCGCTCTGCGCCGAGCTTCGCGAGGGCCGCGTCGCTGCCCGGCCGCGCCGTGACCAGCAGCAGGCACGCGGGCACGGCCGTCCGGAGGGCCGCGCAGAGCGCCCACGACGCGGAGTCGAGCCAGTGCGCGTCCTCGAGCGCGAGCACGAGCGGGCGCTCCCGCGCGGCGGCGGACAGCAGCGCCACCATGACGAGCCGGAGGTTGTCGGCGCGCAGCGTCCCCTGCAGCTGCGACGTGAGCGGGCTCTCCGGAAGCCCCAGCGCGACGACCGGCTCGAGCAGCGGCAGGAGCGCGACGAGCGCGGGCTCGTCCACGAGCAGCTTTGCGGCCCGCGCGGCGGCGACGTCCGGCGCGCCCAGCAGCGCGGAGAGCACGCCGCGGAGCGCGACGTACGGCGTCGCATGCTCGACCGCGTCGGCCGCGCCGAGGAGCGGCCGCAGCCCCAGCGCTCCCGCCTGCTCGATCGCGCGCGCGAGCAGCCGCGACTTGCCGATCCCGGCCTCGCCCTCGATCACGACGACGCCGCCCTCGCCCGCGAGGAGCACACGCAGTCGGTCGTCGAGGCGCGCCAGCTCCGGGAGCCGCCCGACGATCGGGCCATCGGACGCGGCCCGCGCGGGCGTCCGGCTCGTGGCCCCGAGCGGCCGGAAGACCGCGACGGGCGCCGCCTTGCCCTTGAGCTGCAGCGGCGGGAGCGCCTCGAAGTCGAGGCGTTGCGCGGCGTCGTGCGCGGTGGTCGCGCAGGTGCGCAGCTGGTCGCCCCTGGCCGCCTGCATGAGCCGCGCGGCGAGGTTCACGGCGTCGCCCATCACGGTGTATTCGCGCCGCGCCGCGCTCCCCACCACGCCGCAGAAGACCCGGCCGGTGGCGACGCCGATCGCGTGGCGCACGTCGTGCTTCTGGAGCGTCCCGTGCAGCGCGAGCGCGGCCTCCACCGCGCGCGCCGCGTCGTCCTCATGCGCGAGCGGCGGCAGCCCGAAGGCCACGACCATGCTGACGCCCTTCTCGTCGACGCTGAGCTTGTTGATACAGCCCTCGAAGCGATCGACGGTGCCCTGCACGAGCCGCATCACGCCGTGCGCCCGATCGAGCGGCGTCGCGTGCGTCGCGTTCGGGAAGTTCAGGAAGAGCACCGTGATCCGCCGCACCTCCGACAGATAGCCCTCCTGCCCCGCGTCGAGCCGCGCGAGCACCGTCTCCGGAACGTATGCGCGCAGCGCCGCGCTCGGCGCCGGGGCCGCCCGGGCTGCGACGGCCACCGGAGGCGCGCCGACCCAGCCCGTCAAGCGCACGCCGGGGTGCGAGAGCGGGACGCTGCGGACCCCGGGGAGCAGCGCGTGCGCCTCGGCGGAGAGCAGGACCTCTCCCGGCGCGGCGAGGCCCGCGAGGGGCGCGAGCTCCGACAGCGCGGGCCCCGTCACGAGCACGTCCCAGCGCCCGCGCTCGCCGCCGACATGCGCGAGCCGCAGCTCGCCGGCGCCGACGAGGACCTTGAGCGAGAGCCGCTCGTCCGGCGGCGCGACCTGCAGGAAGGCCAGCTCCTGCAGCGCGAGGGCGCAGTGCGCGGCGCGCGCGGTCGCCGCCGCCAGATCCGGCTCCGCCGGGAAGACCGCGATCAGCGCGTCCCCGGCGAACTTCGCGACGTCGCCGCCCGCAGAGAGGATCTCCGCGATCATCGGGCCGAAGAACGCGTTGAGGACGCGCGTGAGCTCCTCGGCGCCGCTCGGCCCCGCGTGCGCGAGCCGCTCGGTGAGCGCGGTGAAGCCGGAGATGTCCGCGAGCATCGCGGCCGCCGGGAAGCGCTGCTCGGAGGCGAGCGTCGGAGGCGCGGCGTGCGCCTCGAGGTGCTCGGCGATGAGCCGCGGCAGGAAGCTCTGGAGGATCGCGGGATCGACGGGCATGCGGGCATGGTAGCGCGCACGAACGCCGGCCGAGGGCCACGCGCGATCACCCAGCTGTTCACGCCGGCTGCAGGAACCGCCCTTCCACGAGGTGATCGATCACCTCGCGGGCCGAGCCCGCGTCGAGGCGCAGCTCCGCGCCCAGGTGCGTCACGGCCTGGCCGACGGTGCTCGGCCGCTCAAACGCGGCCAGCGTGGCGAGGAGGATTCGACCCTCCTCACCCAGAGCCAGCGTGTGGTCGTCGAGCCGCCGAGGGCTGACGGTCGGCGCGCAGAACAGGCTGGCTCCGGTCACGGAGCGAAGGACGGTCACCTCTTCCTTCGCCAGCCGGGCGGGGACGGCATGCGCCCCGAGCCATTCGCCGAGCGGGAAGCGTGACGTCGAGGGCGCGGTGTTCCGCAGGCGCGTGCGCGCGCTGGTCGGCACCCGGCTCCTCGCCTCCCGATGCTTCCACGCCAG
>CAYHCR010000624.1:0-3306 GCA_964354895.1 uncultured Myxococcales bacterium
TCGTGAGCGCGCCCTCGAGCTCTCGGACGTTGCGCGTGAAGGCGCTCGCGATGAAGTGCGCGACGTCGTCGGGGAGCGTGATCCGATCGAATTCCGCCTTGCGCTTGAGGATCGCGACCTTCACCTCGAAGGGCGGCTCCTTCACGTCTGCGGTCATGCCCGAAGAGAAGCGCGTGCGCAGCCGCTCCTCGAGGTTCGCGAGCTCGTGGGGCGGCATGTCGCTGGTGAGGATGATCGCCTTCTGCGCGCCATGCAGCTCGTTGAAGGTGTGGAAGAGCTCGTTCTGCGTCTCCTGCGCCTCGCGCCGCAGGAACTGGATGTCGTCGATCATCAGCACGTCGACCTCCTCGCGGAACTTCCGCCGGAAGTCCTCCATCTTGCCGCGGCGGACGTGCATCGTGAATTCGTTGAGGAACGCCTCGGCGCTCGTGACCACGACGCGCGCGCGCGGGGTCTTCGCGAGGATGTGATTGCCGATCGCGTGGAGCAGGTGGGTCTTGCCGAGCCCGGAGCCGCCGTAGATGAAGAAAGGGTTGTAGATGGCGCCGGGGTTCTCGGCGACGGCCTGCGCGGCGGCCGAGGCGACGTTGTTGGAGGGGCCGACGATGAAGGTGCGGAAGTTGTAGTTCTCGTTGAGCCGCGTCCGCGGCATCGCGTCGACGGTGACCTTCTCGAGCAGGACCTCGGCGCTCGCAGGGCCCGTCGCCTCGGACAGGGGCGCCGGCTGCGTCTCCGGGTCGACGGCGAACTCGATCCGAACGTTGTGGCCGACGACGGCGAGCAGCGCCTTGCGGAGGTCTGCGCCGTAGTGATTCAGGATCCAGTCGCGCACGAAGAAATTCGGCACGCCCAGCGTGAGGCCGTCGGAGTCCGACCAGGCGACCTGACGCACCTGCCCGAACCACTGCACGAGGGCGTAGTCGGTGACCGAGGTCTCGAGCTTCTCGCGGACCTGGTCCCAGATCCCCGTCGCCTTGCCTGCCAAGCTGCCTCCAGTGGCGTGCCCTACGACGTCCTTGGTGCCCCGGGCGCGAGGTCGGCCTTCCCGGGCGCCGGTCACAGGTCGTCAACAGCCCTCGACGGCCCAAAACCCCAGATGTTTCCGCTATTTGTTACCGCTTCTTGAGGACCCGGACCCTGCACCTGTGGACGGAGAGGGAGAGGGCATCGAGGAGGGGCGAAGGCAGCGGCCTCAATTTCGCGAAGGGGGATACCTAGCGAACCCGGAATCGGCGCGTCAACCGCCGCGTTTCAAGTGCCCGAAACCCGACCGGATCCATCGGGTCGCCCCGTCGCTGCGGATCGTCGCACGCACGGGGCGCGGGTGGTCGAAGGCTCCCCTTTCGGCTTGACAGCGGGCGGTCACTGGTGTTGATCGGCGCGCTCTCCGGTCCGCGTCTTTCGGGCACCGGGGAAAAGAAGCGGATCCGGCCTGTCGCCGGGGCCGTCCGAATCCGCCCGGTGGAACGCCGGGCCCGACGCTCCCCGGTCCCCCGCGGTGAGCTACAGGTGTCGACGTGAAGCGCACGTACCAGCCCAAGAAGCGCAAGCGCAGCCGGACCCACGGGTTTCGCAAGCGGAACTCCACCAAGCAGGGGCGCGCCATCCTGAAGCGGCGGCGCGACAAGGGTCGCAAGCGCCTGACGGTCGCCACCTCCAAGAAGTGACCTCGTCGACGTCGACCGGCGAGGGGGTCACGCCCCCCGCCGAGACGTTCGGCAAGGAAGACCGGCTGCTGGTCCGACGCGACTTCCTGCGCGTCCAGCACGGGGGCCGGAAGGTCTCCTCCCCCCACCTCGTCGCGCTCTTCTCGCCCGGCCGCACGCCGCGGCGTCGCATGGGCCTCGTCGTCTCGACGAAGGTCGGCAACGCCGTCGAGCGCAACCGGGTGAAGCGCTGGCTGCGCGAGGTCTTCCGCAAGGAGCGCGGCCGTCTCCCGGAGCGCCTCGACTTCGTCATCATCGCCCGCAGCGGCACCCCCGACCTCTCCCTCGCGAAGCTGCGGGTGGAGCTCCTGGACATCATGCGGCGCCAGGGCGAGCGGCCCGCCAGCGGCAGGCCCCGGGAGCCGCGGGCGTGATCCGAACCGCAGCGCTGTCCGACGCGAGCGCCGACACGGCGGCCGCGGCCCCCTCCCCGACCGGCCTCGCCTGGCTGCTCTCGCAGCCGATCTGCCTCTATCGCTGGCTGATCTCTCCGCTCCTGCCTCCCTCCTGTCGTTTCCACCCGAGCTGCTCGCGGTACGCGCTGCAGGCGCTCGCCCTCCACGGCGCCGGCCGCGGGAGCTGGCTCACCGCCGGTCGCCTGCTGCGGTGCCATCCCTTCTGCGACGGCGGCGTCGATCCGGTCCCGCCGCTCCGCGGCTGACTCGCCCCGAAGGAAGTCCACTTGGAATCGAACCAGCGCCTCATCGTCACCGTCGTGCTGTGCTTCGTCATCGCGGTCGGGTTCCAGTTCCTCTGGCCGATCATCTTCCCGCCGCCGCCGGAGAGCGCCGCCAGCGCCCCCGTCGCCGCGGCCGGCGCGCCCGTCGCCGCAGCGGGAACGGCGCCTGCCGAGCTTCCCAAAGTTGCAGAGGTGCCCGGTCTCGCGCCGACCGTCGCGGCCGTCGGCGGTGAGGCCGCGCCCGAGCAGCTCGTGACGCTGCGCAACGAGGACGTCGAGCTCGTCTTCTCGAGCCATGGCGCGGGGCTCTCGACCGTGCGGCTGCTCGGGCCGAAGAACCGCCGGCCGGGGAAGAACGGGACGCAGGTCGATCTCGCCGAACACCTGCTGCCGACCGACGAGCGGCTGCTCGAGACGAAGCTCGGTGGCGGGCTCGCGCCGCTGGCCCTGCGCGCTCCGTGCGCGGTGACGGCGGAGAGCGGTGCGGCGGTGACGTTCCTGTGCAGGAGCGGGGACGTGTCGGTGCAGAAGGCGTTCTCTCTCTCCCCCGGGTTCGGGCTTCGCCTCGTGACGACCGTTCGCAACGGCGGCGCGGAGCCGAAGGAGGCGTCGCTCGGGCTGCGGCTCGTGACGCGCGTGGATCCCAAGACGCAGAGCGGCTCCGGAGGCGGCTGCGCGAGCCCGATGTCCGAGCTGCCGATGCCGACCGAGTCGGTCTGTCGGCACGGCGACAAGGTGTCGCGGCATCTCTTTGACGAGGACGAGCTGACGTTGCCGATGGAGGGGGCGGCCAGCTTTGCGGGGATCTCGGAGCGGTACTTCGCGGCCGTGGCGATCCCGCACGTGGACGGCGGCGTCGCCACCTGCTCGCTCGAGGCGCTCACGGTCGATCGACCGGGCGCGACGCTCTCCTCCAAGGTG
>CAYHCR010000625.1:0-3303 GCA_964354895.1 uncultured Myxococcales bacterium
GGTAGGCCTGTCGCGCCGCCTCCCCGAGCATCTGCACCACGAGCGCCGCGTGCGCGTCGTCGTCCTCGACGAGCAGCAGCTCCATCTCCGGACCGACGCTCGGGGCGGGCGCTTCGACGAGCTTCTGCGCCCGACGCGCGCGGTGCTGCTCGACCGCCTGCAGCAGCGCGTCTGCGAGGCGATCGCCGTCCCACGGTTTGGTGATGACGAGGACGCGCGCCTCGGTCGCCTGCTGCTCGTACGTGTCCGGGTGCGAGCCGGTGACGAGCATGCAGACCGTGTCGGGCTGGAGCCCGCGGAGGCGCTCGATCAGGCGCAGCCCGTCGAGCCCCGGCATGCGCAGGTCGGTCGCGATCACCGCGTAGGGGAAGCGGCTCGCGAGCTCGAACGCCTCGTCGCCGGTCTCGGCGACGTCCACGACGAAGCCCCGCCGCCGCATGGTGCGCGCGAACGCTCGGCGTACGCCCGGGTCGTCGTCGACGAAGAGGAGGCGGTCGTTCACCACGGGTTCGCTCGTCACGGCACATCCTTAGGTCCCGGGCGCGATCCCCCTGCGATCGAATCGAACCCGGTCAGCGCCCGTGAAATGCGAATCGCGTGCCCGGCCCGTCGGGCGCGGAACGGCACGGAAACCGACCATTCGAAGCCTTGGCGACGAGGACCGCCGGGTTCTCGAAGCCCGGCTGGGTCCCGGCAGACCCCCCGCACCCCGACGCCGGACGCCTTCGTTGACCCGAGGCCCCGCCGTTCGCGAGAGTCCGCGCATGCGCACCCTCCGGCTGCTCCTCCTCGCGCTGCTCGCCGTGTCGTCCGCCTGCTCGGGCACGAAGGTCCCCGGCCGGGATCGTCCCCTCGTCCTGGTCTTCGGGCCCGCGCACACCCCGCACGCGCCCGAGCAGCTCCGCGCCCGGCTCGAGCAGCAGAGCGGTCTGCAGCTGCGCTTCGTCGAGGCCGCGTCGTCGGAGGCCGCGATCGATCTCCTCGAGCGCGGCGAGGCGGACGCGGGCCTCCTTCCGCTCTTCGACTGGCTCTTCTGCGCAGAGCTGTACGACGTCCAGCCGCTCGCACAGCTGCTGCGTGTGGACGGCGCGGACTCGTACGAGGGCGAGTGGGTCGTCCGCGCCGACGCCACGACCGCCGGCATCTCCGCGCTCGCGGGCCAGAAGGTCGCGTTCGTCGATCGCTGGAGCGTCACGGGGTTCCTGCTGCCGGCGGCGCAGCTGCGGGAGGCGCGGGTGCCCTTCGAGCCGCTCTTCGTCGGGTCCCACGAGGCCGTCCTCGCTGCCGTCCGCGAGGGGCGTGCTGCGGCCGGCGCGACGTTCGTGCAGGTCCCGGCGGCCCCGCAAGGTCTGCGTGTCCTCGGTTCCACCGGCCGGATCGCGAACGAGCCGCTCTTCGTCCAGGCGAAGGTCCCGTCGGCGGAGCGCGCGGCGCTCCTGCAGGCGCTCCTCCTGATCCGCGAACCTTCCGCGCTCGAGGGGATCGCTGGCGCCACCGGGTTTCGCGAGCCGCCGCCGGACGCCTGGCGGGACGCGCGCGCGCGGATCGACGCCGCCGGCCAGCGGGTCACCTCGCTGGTGGCCGGTGGCTGGCAGCGCGCCAACGAGCACCGCCGACCGCTCTGGTCCTACGCGCCCTGACGGGGCTTTCCTTCCCGTTCGCGTAGGGAAACGATGTGCCATGCGCGCCTCCTCCCTCCGGCTGATCCCGTCGCTGTTGCTGCTCTCGGCGTGCTCGGCTGCGGGCCCTGGTGGCGCCGGCGCGGGTGGCGGCGCCGCGGCCGAACCGGAGATCCCGTCGGCCGGCGTGACGGCCCGCTTCGATCCGCTGCGCACGCCGCGCGCCAGCGCCGCCGAGAGCTGGCTCTCCTTCCCGTGGCCCTCCGACCTGCGGCGCACCGCCGCCGGCACCGTCGAGCTGCGGGACTTCCCGAACCCCGACGGGATCGAGCTGCTGCAGCGCTTCGTCGCGACGGGCGAGGCGACCCTGCACGGCTTCTCGCTCTCCGGCGGCCTCCACGTCGCGTTCGACGGCGCGATCGATCCGGCGTCGCTGCCGACCGACGCCTCGGCGTTCCTCTCGCCGGACGCAGTCGTTCAGCTCGTCGACGTGACCGAGGGCTCGCCGACGCGTGGCCGCCGCGTCCCGCTCCGGACCGAGGTGCGCGAGCCGGGGGGACGCTACGTGCCCGCGAACACGCTCTCGGTCGGGCCCGCCTGGGGCTTCCCGCTGCGCGAGTCGACGACCTATGCGCTGCTCGTGACCGACGGCCTGCGCGGTCGCGACGGCCTGCCCGCCCGCCCCGGCCCGCTCGTCCGTTTTCTGCTGCGGGACGACGCTTCGAGCGGCCCGGCCTCGCTGCCCGCAGAGCTCTCCGCAGCGCTGCATGGCTCGTGGGGCCCCGTCCGGGCGCTGCTGCGCGAGGAGGGCTTCGACACCGCGCGGATCGTGGTCGGCACCGTCTTCACGACGCAGGACGCGACCGGTGAACTGCGCGCCGTGAAGGCCCAGCTCGACGCCGCGCCCGCGCCCCGGCTGCTCGCGTCGGCGTGGAACACGCCGCGCAACGCGGGGGAAGGTTCGCTGGTCCTGCCGCGCCAGTTCGAGCACGCCCCGGGCCGCAAGGTCCTCTACTCCGTGATGGAGGGCCGCTTCACCGGGCCGAACTACCAGGAGGGCGAGGTCCCCTACGCGGAGCAGGGTGGACGCCTCTCCGTGACCGACGGCGTGCCGACGGTCGTGCGCGAGGAGTCCCTCCGCTTCGTGCTCGCGATCCCGGACGAGCCGCTCGGCGCGGGGCGTTGCTGGCCGATCGTCGAGGTCGCGCACGGCACCGGCGGCGACGCGTACAGCTTCGTCGGTGACGGTACGGCGGGGCGGGCCGCCGGGGGGGGGCGCGCGTCGGCGTTGCTCGGTCTGCCCGTGCACGGGCCGCGCGCCGAGGGGCGGACGTTCGACGTCGATCGCATGAGCTTCAATTTCCTCAACCCCGACGCGGCGCGGGGCGCCTTCCGCCAGTCCGCGATCGACACCTTCGTGCTGACCCGCTTCGTGCGCGAGTCGCTGCGCGTCGACGCCGCGGTCGGCCCCGACGGCCGCGCGAGCTGCTTTGATCCGAGCCGCGTCGGCTTCTTCGGGCACTCGCATGGCGGCCTCTCCGGCGCCCTCGCCGCGGCGCTCGAGGAGGACGTCTCGGGGTGGATGCTCTCCGGCGCCGGCGGCGGCTTCACGATCACCGTGCTGGAGCGCAAGGACGTCGAGGACATCGCGGCGCTCGTGAAGCTGCTGCTCGGCATGCCGGAG
>CAYHCR010000626.1:0-3296 GCA_964354895.1 uncultured Myxococcales bacterium
CCGGCGGCGCGCCTCCTCGTCGAGCGCTCGGCACTGCTTCACGAGCTCTTCCGACTCCTCGCGAGTGCCCGGCGCGACTTCGTCGGGCAGGCGCGTCGCGAAGACCGCGGCGAGGCGCGACTGCCAGACGGCTCGCGTGAAGTCGCCGGCCTCGAAGCCTTCGCGCGCCCGCTCGAGCCAGGCGCTCGCTTCGGCGCACCACCGGGCGGCGTGGTCGGGCGGAAAGCCGCGCGCCTCCCATTCGGCGGCGTAGGGATCGAGGCTCATGGGCGACTCCATCGCGTGGGCGGGTGTATTCCGGGGAGTCCCCACGGAGGGCGGGTCTGACAGCGTTGCTGACGTGGCCTGGGGGACCTCGAGGCCGTCGCGACCCGCGCCGTTGTCAGACCCACGTTCACGCCGGACTCCTACCTCCAGAAGCGCGCCCTTGGGCTCAGCGCACGTCGCGCCGGTCCGCGCGACGCGAAGGCCTGCCCGACCTCACCCCGAGGAGCCCATGAGCCCGTCAGCCGACCCCCACCTGCTCGCCCCGCCCCCGCCGGCCGGCTCCTCGAACGTGCAGTTCCGCAACGTCGGAAACCCCGGCGACGTCGCGAAGCACGCCGCGCTCGTCGCGCTGGCGAAGCTGCTCGTCGAGGCCGACGGCCCGACGACCTGGGTCGACACGCACGCCTTCCAGCTCGACGCCCCCGTCCGCACGGCGGCCTGGCTCGAGGCGCTGCGGGTGCTGCCGGAGGGGCGCGTTCGCGTGCCGTACCTCGCCTCGCAGCGCTCCCTCGCGACGAAGGGCCTCTACCGCTGCTCGACCGGCCTCGTGCTCGACGCCTTCGCCGGTCGGCCGCTGCGCGTCGTCTGCGGCGAGGCGGATCCCACGACGCGGAGCTGTCTGCGGAGCCAGCTCGCGCTCGAAGGCGCGGCCGACGCGCTCGTGCTCGACGACGCGACCGCCCTCGCCTCGGCTGCGCTGCCACCGCTGGGAGACGTGCTCGCGCTCGTCGATCCCTTCACGTGTACGCCGGCGCTCTGGCAGGCCGTCGCGCCGGCGATCGACGCGCTCGCCTCGGCCGACGCGAACCTGCTCTGTCTGGTCTACACACACGATCGCGGCGACGCGCCGACGAGGTGGGCGTCGCTGGGCTCGCTCGTCGGCCCGACGGCCTGGCTTCACGCCGGCCGCCATCGGCTGGCGCTCTACGCGCGTGGTCCCCTCGCTGCCGAGGCGACCCGGGCCCTGGTGGAGCTCGGCTTCCTCCCCGCAGCGCCTCGCTCAGAACTCGAGCTGCGACCGGCATGAGGAGGGCAGGTCGCCTTCGCAGGCCATCCGTTCGATGCCCGGCAGGCACTCGCCGTAGAACTGATCCTCGTCGCGAATCGAGACTGCGGCGTCGCAGCCGAGGAGGTCGTGGTAGCAGGCGTCGAACTCCGTGCGGTAGTCATAGCCGCACTCCGACGCGAGCGTCGCAAGCTCTGCGCAGAAGTCGCGACACGCGCTCACCGCAGCCGCCTGCGAGGAAGCACCCGACGAGCCGGCCTTCCCCTCGTCGTCTTCGCCGCACGCGGCGAGCACGACGCCCAACGCGAACCAGCCGATCCTTCTCATGCACCTCTCCCTGCGAAAGGTCGACGCCCGCGACGACGGCCGCGGGCGCCGCGTCATTGCGCCTCCTCAGCCCCCGGTCGGCTTCACCGGATCGGTCGAGGCCGCCGGGAGCGCCGGGGCCGCGGCACAGGCCCAGCGCGCCGTCCGCGTCGAGAACAGGATCGGCGCGATCGTCGCCATCGAGCTGCCGCAGACGGCCTTGTCGCCCTCGTCGCAGAGCGAGTACCCGGCCGCATAACCACCGACCGCCATGCCGAGGTTGATCACGACGTCGAGCGGCGCCATCTGGCTCTCCGACCACGCCAGCCCGTGCTCGCAGCTGCCGCCGTCGGGGTCGGAGAGCGGCACGAGGCCGCCGATCGTGAAGAGCTGCATCCCGCTCTGCTCCGGCTCGGCGCCCTTCATCCGCCCCGAGTAGACCTTCGTGGTGTGACAGCCCGCGATCGACGCAGCCATCGCGAGGAGCAGCAACGCCATTCCGTGTCGTCGCATGATCCCCTCCCAGGTTCGAGCGGAGGATGAGCGGGACTCGGGTCAGCCGGGGACACACGACGCCCCTGTCCCCGGATGACACATCGAGCCCGGACGCTGCGCGCTCGGAGGTCGCACGCGCACACATCGGACCGCTCGACTGCTTCCCATCCTGCTGCGCGCGACCGGCTGTCTGCCCGCCTACGAGGGCCGCATGCCGGTTGAACGGGAGGAGCTCCGGAAGACGGAGTTCGAGGCGTTCAAGTTCAGCCCCGGCGGCGCGTTCTCCGCGCCCAGTCTCGGCGGATCGTTCTACGACACCGACTCGCTCGAGCCGGTCTTCCTCGCTGTCGATCCCGAGGCCGCAGCCGGCATCTCCAAGGGCACGCTCGCCGGGAACCTCGGGACGACCTCGTCTCTGTTCGGCGCCGGCGTGCTCGTCGTGGGGATCGTCAGCGCCGACGGCGAGGGGATCCCGGCCTCCGCCTTCACGAGCGGCGTCCTGCTCTTCGGCATCGGCGCCGGGCTGGGCATCTACTCGCTCGTCGAGCTGAGCGACTCGGCGGGCCAATACAACGACAAGCTCTGGAAGCGAACGGCGCCGGCGGCTGTGGCGCCGTGAAGCTGCGCGCGCGCATCGCTCCGAATCAGACACGTCCCTCTCGGGACGGGGTCTGGGGTAGCAGGCGTTGGGATGGCTGGCGGACGTCCCCGGGGGTGAAGGAGCTGCGGCGAACCAGGGCCGGCTGCCGCTGCGCCCAGCTCTCGACGGTCGGACACGCCTCGCCTACGCCACCGCCCGTCGCCGCAGGGCATCGAGCGGCTCTCCGAGGCGATGCCCCACGTCGCGATTCATGTGGCGGCCCTCGACGAGGGGCTCAACAGCGTTGGCTTCATCGTGCCCGGCCTCGGCGATGCGGGCGATCGGCAGTTCGGCACGTCGGCCCAGCACTGACCCCTTCACTACGGATCGACTGGCCCACGAGTCGATCAGCCTCCGGGATGTTTCGCGATGCGAGCCGTCGATCTGATCCGTAGGAAGCGAGACGGCGGTGAACTCACGGCCGACGAGATCCGCTTCATGATCGGCGGCATCGCCAGCCGCGAGGTGCCGGAGTATCAGTGGTCGGCCATGACGATGGCGATTCTCTGGCGGGGCATGACGCCCCGGGAGACCGCCGCGCTCGTCGATGCGATGCTCCACTCAGGGACGGTGATCGACCTT
>CAYHCR010000627.1:0-3294 GCA_964354895.1 uncultured Myxococcales bacterium
TGCTCGTCGTGGCGTGCGACGAGGGCGTGATGCCGCAGACGCGCGAGCACCTCGACGTGCTCCGTCTGCTCGGGGTGCAGCGCGGCGTGGTCGCGCTCACGAAGGCCGACCTCCTCCCCGGCCTCGGCCCGGAGTGGCCCGCGCTGCTGCACGCCGATCTGGACGCGCTGCTCGAGGCCTCGCCGCTCGAGGGCGCGACGCGCGTGCTGGTGAGCGCGCGGACGGGGGAAGGCCTGCCGGCGCTGCGCGAGGCGATCGCGGCCGTGGCCCGCGCGACGCCCGAGCGGGCGATCGACGGACCCGCGCTGCTGCCCGTCGATCGCGCCTTCACGGTGAAGGGCTTCGGCACGGTCGTCACCGGCACGTTGCTCTCGGGCCGCCTGACGCTCGACGCGCTGGTCGCGCTCGAGCCCGAAGGTCCCGCCGAGCTGCGCGTGCGCGGCCTCCAGGTCCACGGCGTCGCGGTGACCGAGGCGCTGGCCGGCCAGCGCACCGCGGTCAACCTCGCCGGGCTCGACGCCGCCGCGGTCGGGCGCGGCCGCGCGCTCGTCGAGCGGGGCCGCGTCCCGATCTCGCGGATCCTCGACGTCGAGCTCGAGCTGCTCGCCGCCGCGGAGGCGCCGCTGCGCCACCTCGACCGGCTCGTCGTGCAGCTCGGCACCGCGCAGGTCGAGGCGCGCGTCGCGCTGCTCGATCGCGCCGAATTGCTGCCCGGCGAGCTGGCGCCGGCACAACTGCGCCTCTCCGCGCCGGTGCTCACGCTGCCGGGCCAGCGCTTCGTCGCGCGCGGCTCGCGGCGGCTCTCGGGCCGCGGGCGGACCGTCGCGGGCGGGCGCGTCCTCGCGATCGCGGCCCCGAAGCGGCGCGGCCGGCGGGCGGAGGACGACGCAGAGCTCTCCGCGCTGCGGACAGGCGAGGCGACCGGGACGCTGCTGGCGCTGCTCGCGCAGGCCGGCGTGCAGGGGCGGACGGAGGCGGCGCTCTCGGTGCGCTGCGCGCTCGGGCCGAAGCTCATCGCGCGCGCGCTCGAGCCGCTCGGAGCGAAGGGCCACGCCCTGCTGCTGGATCGGACCGAGCGGCTCTGGATCTCGGGGCCGGTCTTCCACGCGATCGCGGCGAAGGCGGCGGCGCTGGTCCGCGCCCACCACGTCGCGCAACCGCTCGCGCGCGGCATGGGGCGCGAAGAGCTCCGGACACGTCTGCAGCTCTCCGACGCGCGCCTCGTCCAGCGCCTCGTGCAGCGGCTCGTCGAGCACCACGGGCTCGTGCTCGCCGGCGAGCAGCTCCACGACGCCGCGCACGAGCCGGGGCGCGCCGATCGAGACGCGGCGCTGCTCGGCACCGTGGGCGAGGCGCTGCGGGCTGCGGAGCTCACGCCGCCCGACGTCCCCGAGCTCGGCCGCCGCCTCCGGGAGCCGCCCGAGCGACTGCTCTCGGTGCTGCGCCTGCTCGAGCGGGCCGGCGCCGTGGTTCGCATCACGCCCGAGCTCTGGTACGACGCGGGCTCGCTGGCGACGATCCGCGAGCGCCTCGTCGCGTTCCTGCGCGAGCGGGGCGGGATCAGCACGCAGGAATTCAAGGAGCTCGTGGGCGTCTCCCGCAAGTACTCCATCCCGCTCGGCGAGCACTTCGATCGCGAGCACCTGACGCTGCGCGTGGGCGACACCCGCCGCGTGCTGCGGGGCGGCGCGACGTGAGCGATCTCGGGCCGACCGACGCCCTCGCGACGCCGACCTCCGACGAGCTCGCCGGCCTCCTCTCGCTGCTGCCGGACGCCGTGCTCTTCCTGGACGACGGCCGGATGGCCTGGGTCAACGACGCGCTGGTCTCGATGATCGGCACGCCGCGCGCCGCGCTCCTGGGCCGCTCGGTCTTCGAGCTCGTCGGGGCCGAGGACCACGAGGAGATCGGCCGACGCTACCGGGCCCGGCTGCGCGGCGAGACGGCCCAGCCGGCCTTCGCCTGCCGCGTGCTGCGCGCCGACGGGACGAGCTTCCGGGCGGAGGTCGAGGCGCGGCGCCTGCCGTCCCGCGGCTCGTTCATCGTCGTCCGCCCCGCGACCGACGAGGCGGCTTCGCTCGCGGTGGAGCTGCGGGAGCTCGGCGCGCGCGTGGCGCTCGAGCGCTCCGTCGGCGCGCTGCTGCAGCACGTGACTCGCGGCCTCTTCCGGCTCGGCTTCGGTGGCGCTGCGGTCGAGCTGCGTCGCGACCGGCTCGTGGTCCACGCCGTCCAGCCCGAGGACGATCCGATGGCCCAGCTCGCCGCGTCGCTCGGCGGCGAGCTCCCGGTCGAGCAGGTGCCCCTGCTCGGCCACCCCGATCTGCGGCGGCTCCTCGCAGACGGGACGCCCGTGCACTGGGAGGACTTCCGCGCGGTGCTCGAGGCGACGCACATGCCGGGCTGGGAGGATGCGCCGAGCCGGACCCTCGCGCAGGTCCACGCGTGGCCGTTGCAGGTCGAGGGCCGCGTCTGGGGCGCCGTCGCGATCGCCCACCCGCGCGTGCAGCGGCCGGAGCTCGAGACGCTCGCGCTCTTCTTCGGCAACGTCTCCGCCGCGCTCGAAGCGGCCGTCGCCTTCGAGCGGCTCGAGCGCAAGAACCGCGAGCTGTTCGCGCTGCAGTCCCTCTCCGACGCCGTGACCGGCGAGCTCTCGCTGCAGGCGGTGCTCGACGTCGGGACCAAGACACTTGCGCAGCTGTTCGACGTCCCGTCCTGCTTCGTTCTGCTGCGCGACGACGAAGAGCTCCTGGTCGTCGCCTCGAACCTGCGCGACGCCGAGGCCGCGGGCTGGGCGCTCCAGCTGGACGAGCCGTCACTCGCCTCAGCCTGCATCGCCGAGCATCGCCCGCTCACCTCCTCCGACGCGACCAACGATCCGAGGGTCTCCCGCGGCGTCGCCGTCCGGTTCGGCCACGAGGCGCTGCTGGCCGTGCCGCTCTTCGTGCACGGCGAGCCGCTCGGCGCGGTCGTGCTCGGCGACACGAGGCCGGGGCGCCGCTTCCGTGAGCCGGAGATCGAGCTCGCCTCCGCGCTCTGCCAGCCGCTCGCCGCGAGCGTCGCGGCCGCGCGCCTGCACGAGGCGCAGGGCCGCCGGCTCGAGGAGCTCGCGCTGCTCTCCGAGCTCGGCCGGATCGTCGCGACGCCCTCCTCGCCCGACTCGCTGCTCTCGCGCTCGCTGGAGCTCATCCGCGCGTCGCTCGGCTTCGAGGTCGCCGCGGCGCTCCAGCTCCACGACGGCGCGGCCACGGTCATCGCGCGGGCCGGCGTCGCCGCGGCGCTGCCATTTCTGCTCGA
>CAYHCR010000628.1:0-3293 GCA_964354895.1 uncultured Myxococcales bacterium
CGGCCACGAGCCTCGGCCGCCTCGTCATCAACTTCCAGTACCAGCTCGATCAGCAGGCCGGCCAGATCCAGAAGGCGGTCGGCGGCGCGGCGGGCGGTGGTCCCGGCGGCGGCGCGCTGGCCGCGCTCGCCGGCGCGGGCGGCATGGGAGGCGCGCTCTCGGCGCTCAACAGCCTCCGGCTCTGGGACCTGCTCCCGGTCGAGTCCAGCGCGGTCACCGCGTTCGTCGGGATGGCGGCCGGCGCGCCCTCGGGTGAGCCGCCGCCGCCGCCTGCAGAGCTGCCGATGGGCGAGGCCGTGCCGATGGCGGGCCTGCAGTCGTTCGGGACGTTCGACGGCGAATTCCACGCCGAGATCCAGGACGAGGAGTCCAAGCGCAACGTCAACAAGCTCAACAATCCAGGCGCGCGCGGCACGATCGCGGCCGCGCAGCTCCTCCTGCTGATGAAGGACGAGCGCTGGGACTTCCTCTTCGAGGAGGACACCGCGCACCACGAGCGCTACACGCGCGAAGAGCTGCTGGTGTTCTTCCGCGACTACCTCGACGAGGACGAGACGGAGACGCAGCTCAATTTTGCGGCGCCCGACGCGTTCGTCGCCGGCTTCGCGGACGAGAAGGGGCCGTATGTGCGGTTCGAGCCGCGCTACGAGCCGAAGAACGCGCTCTTCGACACGCTCGACGAGCTGCAGCTCGTGGCCGGGATCTCGGACCGGTGGATGGCCGCGTTCCGCGACCGCCTCACCGTCTACCCGGACATCAACGCCCGCCTGAACGTGAACACGAACGATCCCGTGCAGCAGTTCGCCAACGTGCTCGCGGCGGCGCAGGATCCGAACCACCAGATGCTGCGGGATCCGGCGACGATCCAGGGGATCTTCGAGGAGCTCGCCGCGCTCAAGATGTTCGGCCCCTTCATCGGGATCACCGTGCAGCAATTCGTCCAGATCATCGAGAGCGCCGGCATCCCCGTGCAGCCCGCGCTCAAGCACAACGCCGCGCAGAACGATCTGCTCGGCGACAAGTCGCAGACCTTCACGATCAAGGCGGTCGGCACGGTCGGTGAGGTCACGAAGACCATCACCACCGTCGTCCGCTACGACGAGGGGCTCGGCAAGCTCCTGTACTTCAGAGAGGACTGACCCGTGGCGCAGAGGATCCTCGGCGTCGAGCTCGGTTCGCACTCGGTCAAGGCCGTGGTGCTCGAGTCGACCTTCCGAGGCCACCAGATCGTGGCCGTCGAACAGGTGCCGCTGCCGCCCGAGGCGGAGGGCGCAGACCTGCTCTCCCGGACCGTGGCGGCCGTGGCGGCGCTCGGCGAGAAGCTCGGCGGCTTCAAGAGCGAGGGCTCGGCGATCTCGCTGCCGGGCTCTTCGGCGGCGCTCCCGCAGCTCACGCTGCCGTTCCTCGATGCCCGGAAGATCGAGGCGACGCTGGCCTTCGAGGTCGAAGGGCTGATCCCCTTCGACATCGAGGAGGTGCTGCACGATCACCAGTCGATCCGGCAGATCGACGGCAAGACCGAGCTCGCGGTCGGGGTCGCGCGGCGCACCGAGGTCGAGGCGCTCGTGAAGGCGCTGCAGGGCGTCGGCCTCGACCCCCGCGTCATCACGGTGCCGGCGCTCGCGCTCGTGCCGCTGCTCGAGCGGGCGCTGTCGCGGCCCGGGCTCGAGCCAGGCGCCACGGCCGCCGTCGTCGAGCTCGGACACACCCGCTGCTCGATCGCGGTCGGCGAGCTCGGGCCCACGGGCGCCACGCTCGCCTGGGCGCGGACGTTCTCGGGCGGCGGCGCGGACCTGACGCGCGCGCTCGGCAAGGAGTTCGGCGTCCCCGAGGCCGAGGCGGAGGCCTGGAAGCACAAGGAGGGCGATCTCGGCGAAGGGGCCCACGATCCGCGCGCGGCCGCGGCGATGCAGCGCGCGCTCGCCCCGCTCGTGCGGGAGCTCCGGCAGTCGCTGCGCGCCGCGCAGGGCAAGCTCAAGCGGCCGGTCGGCGCGCTGCACCTCGTCGGCGGGGCGTCGGCGATGCGCGGGCTGCCGGAGCTGCTGGCGCGGGAGCTCGGCGTCACGGCCGAGCGAATGCAGAGCTTCCCGGAGGGCGCGTCGGCGCTGGCCTCGCCCGAGCTGCAGGCGACGCACGCGCACGCCTACGGCCTCGCGCTTCGCGCGATCGCCCGCGGCCCGAAGCTCGTGAACCTGCGCAAGGGAGAGCTCGCGTTCCGCGGCGATCTGGACTGGCTGCGCGGCAAGCTCGGCCGGCTGACGGCGATGGCGGCGGTGCTCGCCCTGCTCTTCGGCGCCGGCGCCTTCGCGCGCAGCTTTGCGCTCCGCAGGACGGAGGAGCAGCTCGACGCCGAGCTCTGCAAGACGACCAAGAAGATCCTCGGGACCTGCGAGCAGGACTTCGGCCGCGCCGTCTCGCTGCTGCAGGGCGGAGACACCAAGGCCTCCCAGGTCCCGACGGCGTCGGCGCTGGAGATCTTCGTGGAGTCGACGCAGCGCATGCCCGCAGACGTTCCGCTCAAGCTGCAGGAGGTCGACATCACGCTCCAGCGCGTGCGGTTCAAGGGGCTCGTCGACTCCTTCGAGGGCGTCGACCAGGTCGTCGCGGGCCTCAAGCTGTCGAGCTGCTTCGGCGACGTCCGGCGCGGGCGCGTGCAGCGGACCAAGGAAGAGAAGATCGAGTTCGTCCTCGAGGCGAGCTGGATCTGCGGCCAGAACGCGGACAAGGCGGGTTGACCATGGCGAACGGATCCTCTCTGGGTCGACTCTCCGACGCGTTCGGCTCCCTCTCCGGGCGCGAGCGCCGCATGCTGCTGCTGCTCTCCGCCGCCCTCGCGCTCACGCTGATCGTGGTGGGCGGGCTCTCGCTGCGCCGCTCGCTGCAGGCGCGCGAGGCGTCGCTCGAGGAGAAGCGCGCCCTCCTGCAGAAGGTCGCGATCCTCGCCTCCGGCTACACGGAGGCCGAGGCCGCCAGAGACCGCATCGAGGCGCGCATCAAGGGCACGCCGGTTCGGCTCTTCAGCTATCTGGAGGATCTCGCGAAGAAGCAGGGCGTGCCGATCGGCGACCTGCAGGATCGCGGGAACACGCCGGCGGGGGAAGGTGTGCAGCGCTCCACGGCCGAGGTGAATTTCACCCGGATCGACCTGCGCAAGCTCACCGCCTTCGTCAACGAGATCGAGAAGAGCCCGCACCTCGTCAAGGTCGAGAAGCTGCGTCTGCGCACGCGCTCCGACGACGCGTCGCTGCTCGACGTCTCCATCACCGTCTCCACCTACCAGCTCACAGCGACCT